>NZ_JBXSQJ010000003.1:0-208405 GCF_057063585.1 Gilliamella sp. X-60
CTTGACTGAGTTGTTTTTCACCCACGGGAAAGTTGAAATTGTCAATTTTTTTTATGGTCATGTGTATTGCCTTATTCCTTATGCCGAAAAGCCTTTCGAGTTAAACGATACATGTTTTTTTAATAAGGCTTCGAGCTCTTGACGATTAATATTCAGTTTTGCGGATAAATGATGACTTGCAGCCCCCATCTTCTGCATCACGTTACATTTAAGATAGATATTATCCTGTGTGCCCAGTTCGATGCCTTCACTGCTGATTTTGATATAAGAGCCACCACAAATAAGCGTGAGGTTGTCTTTGGCGGTAATGGTGACTTTACCATCGACACTATCCACTTTGATATCTTGCTTGGCGGCCATATTGAGGTTGGCATTTTGGGCTTGCACTTCAATATCACCTTGGTTGGCAAATAGTTTCATGCCTGATTTTTGGGCAAATAAGCCTATCGCCTCGCCCGCTGCAAGGGTGACGTTGTTTAAAGCGTTAATATCGGTTTGATGTTCGCTGGTTAAGGTGAGGCTGTTAGCTGTTGTCAGTTGAATATTTTCAGGGCTGGTTAGGGCTAGGCCTTCTTGCGCGTAGGCTAAAATGCCACTTTGGGTCAGCTCACTTAAGTTGGCTTTAAGTTGTTCTTGGCTGTCGGTATCGGCGCTGTGCGCTTCGGACTGGGTAGCGGCATTTTGTAGGGCTTTGGCAATGGAGAGAGCATTTTCAATTTGGGCAATCGCCGCTTGCATATCGAGCTGTTTGCCTTGCGCTTTCGGCTGGGTTTGGGTGGTTAAGTATAAGCCTCTATTAGCGGCAATCGCCCCCCATTCGTCGGTGCGCAGTTCAAAGCCTTCACCGCGTTGTCCTTTTTTATTATCGACCAAATGCCCCAAATTAAGCTGAGTTTTGCCATATTCGGTGGCCAGTTTAATATGCTCTTGCCCACGTTTATCATCCATGCGCAGTTTGTTATTAGCCGGCGTGCGAATCACATTGCGGTGTTTGTTAATGGTGGTAACAGGGTCAGGGTGGGCACTGTCATGCATCGCATGGGCGATATATGGCCTATCGGGATTACCTTGCATAAAGGCAATGGCTACTTCAGTTCCATCAATTAACGGAAAGTGAAAGCCATAGGTGTTACCCGCATAAGGTTTAGCTAAGCGTACCCATAAGCTTTCCGTGCCACTTTTCCACTCTTTCAGGTCAACATTAAATTTAACCCGATAGCGCCCTTGCGGGTCGATATAACCATAGGTGTCATGATTAGGACTGGTGACGCGGGCAGGTAAAGTGCCACTGACTTGTGGCCAGCATATGGGCGCGGGGCGATAGGGTTTTAAGGCTTGATAAGGAATGGCGGTAAAGGTGAGTTCATAGGCATCAGTGCGATTACCTTGCCCCTGTACACTTAAAATAATGATACCGTCATTGATATCGGCCAGCGGACTGCCGTTGAGGTTAATCCATTGACCGGGGGCAAGGTTGTAGTGGTTACTCTTGCCTTTGAGGATAATTTGCTGGCTAATCGCCTGTTCATGGCGAATACGGGCATACCACTGACCACTTTCAACCTGATTCTCGTCATGCCTGTTATTCTCATTAAAGTTATTGCCATTATCACGATTATCATTATCATCATCATCGTTACTATCGCCACTAGTTTGCGGGTTGTCTTGTCCGTTGCTATCTAAGCCTTTATAGTGCTCGGCATAACGGTAGTCAGTGCCATAGGTGGTGGAGTCTTTGGGTTGGGTGTTTATTTCACCCTGTAAATCGGCGAGGGCATCACGGTAGTTATAGTCTTGTACCTTGACTGAGGAGACCACCACTTCACTATGTAGGCTGATATCCCACACACTTTCAACCCCCGTATCTGCCATACCACTGGGCGGTTTATAGTCAATATCGGCCACTTGCGCATAGCCTTGCTCATAATCACTTAACACCATCACATCACAATGGTGCTCAGCATGCGTTTCAAAGCGAAACCAGATACCGACATCGGCCAATAAGCGTTGAATAAAGGCAAGGTCACTTTCTTGCCATTGGGTGATAAACTCCCGCTCAGGGTAGCTATCTTTTAACTCTAAACGGTAATCAATCCCCGTCAAACCATGACTACGCAGCACTTCTTCAACCACACTCACCACGCTTTGATTTTGAAATATGGCACTATGTTGCCCCACAGCCAGCCGTGCTAAGCACGAGGATAACACCACCTGATAATGGGCTTCATCTTTATTGACCGATAACTGACTGAACTCAGTAATCACCCCATGCAAGGTGCGTTTATTACTCAACGTGGGCAAATCACTTAATGAGCGGATAGCGGAAGTTAATGGTTTGTTGATAACAGGATTAAAGGAGAAGGTCGATTTTTGGTTAAGAAAGGCATCAGGCGATAAGGTTTTGTCAGTACTGGTAAAGGTAATCACATAACGCCAAGGCTGGTTTAACGACTCATCCCCCTCAACATGTAAAACCGACATCGCCGCGCCCAGCCCGTCAACGGTTAAGGTATAGCGATTATGACTAACGCCATCTAAGCCCGCCATTAAATCGCTAACCCCGTCACCAAGCTGACCCAAAAGACGATTAAGTTCATTTGACATGTTTTCCTCCTTATATCCATTTTATAAAAATTAATCGGTGTTATTTTTAGTTATTTTTTTATTTAACACTGATATTTTGATTATTAAGTTTAAATAACAGACAGCTGAGCTAAAAATTGTACACTGTTTTAGTGTGAAATTTAATCTTTTTTTTTAAAAATGTTAAATAAATATTGTTTAATGTTAACAATTTCAGTTAGTTAAACCAGTAACTGATAGCGGCTTAATCCCTTTATTAAACAAGCGATTTAAGCAACTTAATGACTTATCAATGAAATTGATTAAATGATTAAATTTAAAATAATTTCACGCTGAAACGGTATAGAATCCTGAATATTTTTTACAAAAATATGACCGAAAAAGTGAACAGTTGGGTAAATACCCTGCCTGTTTTAGTAGATAGCATATTATTTAATGCTTCATGAGGTCTTTCGGTGTTATCTATATGACTAAAAAAGAATATAACAAAACTTATTTAACTAAAATAAGATTAAATGGGTTATTTAATTCGATTACTATTTTGAAATTGGCACTTGATTCCACCCTAAGAAAGTGATTGGGTAATTCAATTGCATTAATGAATGGGTTTGATGTTTCGAAATAGATCACCCATTTTAAATCATTCTTAGGTGTTAAGTAAGCGATAAAACCTTCCGAGCCATAGCTTCCTTCACCTAAAAAGCATTTATTACCATTTGTTAGGGTGATTTTTTGGATGATATCTATATTAGTGATATTATCAGGATCTTTATCCAAAAAAAAAATTAAGATTGAATGATTTCCCTTTTTTAATTAATAATTGGGGATAAAACTGGGCTGAAAGGGATATTGATTCACCAGTAGAAAAGTAAATCCCGTCTTTTATAGGTAACGTTTGTTTATTCCATAACGCCAATATTTTTGTCATCTAAGCACCCTTTGATACGTTAATCCCCAAAAGCGTAGTTACTTTATTACATAATCAAATCTAGATTTGATGCAAGTATTATAAATCTCTATTAGCTAATTTATATGGAATATTCATCAAAGTAGCCTTTTGTTTTTTGTCGAACATTACTTTATATTTGCTTAATGTCGAGTGATTAACTGAACTATAATGCTCTAATTCAGTACTGAGTGTACCATCATCCTCCCAATAACATAATGGACAAACATCGTATTGTCCTTGATGAGTTAGGGTTAAATAATGGCAACAAGGGCATGCATGCAAAATATCTTCGTCCCCTATAATGGTAATAGGTTTACCATATAAACCACTAACATATTGTTTTAAATATTGATTAGAATAGCCTTTCAATTTAATATCAATAAAATAGCCTAATAAAAACGGTTGAATAGCATCATCATACATATTTGTATATGCTAAAGGTTGACCATCTTTATCAAGATAATTTGCAAAGAGAATATTCTCAATATCCTGTTTTGAAGATTGTGCAATCATTTCGATAGCTAACAGTGTTAAAGCGAGTTTTCGGCTGAGCGTCTTCATTGAGTTAAAGTGAACAATGATAAATTATCTAATTTATCAAAAATACAGTTTGATCACTACCTCACTTTTTATTTTATGCTTATGATAAATGAAAAACTGGAACAATAAAAAAGATAGAATGTGAAATATGGAAAGATTAAATATTGATATTATTGATATTATTAACAATGGCGGCTTTTTAAAGTGCCTGCCTGCTTTAGCGCAAGATGCTTTTTTTCGACATTGCCAAATAGAAACAATGAAATCAGCCATTTTGTACACGGCTAAAATCGGACTTTTTGATATAGAAATAGGTCTTGATAAAAAAGAACATAGTGGCTATGAACTCATTAATTTATCTGAAGATAACCATAAATTTAGTGGTATCACTATCCATGATACTTATGGAATAATGAAAACAAATTTTAATGCTTTATTACCAGCTAATATTATCCAACTATTGCCTGAGCATACAGTAAACCATATAGATAATATAGAACAAATTGAAATACACTTCTGTAGTGGAAGCACTATAATTTATCAGCGAGCTGACTTACCGCCTGCGGTGATATCCAATACATTAAAGGGCGTCATTTTTTGAATTGGAATAATGTGTGATTTGTTTATCGTCATCAATTAATATATGATTATTATTGATTATATAAGGAAAAATAGAGATAACATTTCAAAAAAAGATCTCAAAATTTAATCAATTAAAATTGAGTCACATGAAAAAAGAAATGTTGCCCTTGATCTGTTGCGATACCCAAAAGGTAATAAAAAATGAACTCTATCGATATTATAAAAAGCTATTTGGCAGGCACACTTTCTCCACAGGATTTTCAAAAAGAACTTTATTATAATAAGGATATTGAAGATCTTCTATCTGAAGAGCATCAAATTCCCCCCTATACCAGCAGATATAAAAACGCATTTTTATATCTTATTGAAATTAATATTTTATTGCCATCAGGTGAACTCGATAGTAAAGATTTACTTTCAAAGTTTCTCGCTAAAAGAAATATTAACTTCTCGTTAAATAATGAACATAAAAAAAAGTATGATCTATTTATGAAAATTCAGCCAAGCTGGTTAAATTTAACTGAACCATACTTTAATTTAATTATGAATAAACATCGGGATAAAGTTGGAGTTGAATTAGAAAGAGCGTTAAAATTAGAAATTAAGAAAGATTTTAAATTCTTAAAAAATAGACCTAAATGGCTTCAATCCCCAAACTGGCCAACCGTAGATAACAAACCGTTAATTTTTATAGGTCAATTAGATATAACCCAAATTAGCCATGATATATCCTATTTATATATATTTTTAGATGAAAAGAAAAATACATATATGACTTTTGAGCAATCAACATAAACAATAACTAACTGGCAACACGGCGATATGATTTAATAATAATTCTATCGGGTTGCCATATCTAGCAAAATCTCAAGCGATATATCATGAATAAATTAAAAATTAGGCAACAAAAATTTGAAGTGAAACATTACTGGTCCCCAGATATACATGATCCTTGGCGATGGAAACCAGAAGACAATGCAGTATTTTACTTATTAGAAATGAATATTGGTATTACAGGAAAGGATGAAACAGATATTTATTCAATTATTATTGCTACTCCAGAAGGGATAATGAATTTAAATAACAACAGAATACAACAACCTAAATTATATAAAATGTTGTTACTATACCAATACGATTGGAATAAGGTTAGACGCACAATAGATCAGCAGCTTGCTTTGATAAATCCCACTGATGAAATACAAGCCTTGGATAAATTAGCCAGTAGTTTTTATTGGGAATATGATGGTATGAAATAACCCTAAAAAAATATGCTAATTATGAATATGTGGTGATGAGTAATTAGCACAATTTATTAAGTGATCCTTTATAGCGGTTTGAGTAAAAATAGTTCGGTTGAGACTGAGCCTAATGGGAACGTGCAAACTAAAACCAGCATTCATGTGGATTGCAAAAGTGAAGTACATAAGTATTCCATAAAATGGGAGTTTTAATATTAATGCATATTCAAAGAAAAAAGATCTTATATGCACTTCAAAAAGCATATGGCGATTTAAGCAACCCAGATTTCCATTTCGTGATGGAATCCTACAATTCCCTAAAATATAAATGTCTACTGAATGATATCCATGCTTTATTTAAAGTAGAAGATAATACTGATTTAAACTATGACGTATGTATATCGCTAAAATTTAATTATCATAATAAATCAATGTATTTATATTTATCTTTAGTGTCGGCCTATGCTTTTTTATATTATGGAAGTAAAGTTATTGATTGTAATGATGATATTTATCAAATATTGCTTGAACTGATTGATATATTACATGATTATCATTTTGTGTTATTAAACAAAAATGAGCTTTTATATACCTTTGATATAAATTCCTCGGCTTTTGGTTTTGAGGGTAAAAAAGCATCAGTTTTAGCACTGTTGTTTTCATTCGGTTTATCGGTCAATTAAAAATAATAATTAAACTACATGACGACAGCTTGGGAATAGTCGAAATAGGAGAAAAATAAAATGCCAGAAGTAAACAATCAGGCAATTGAAACAATCTATGGAGAAATATATGGAAGAGACGCTTTAATATTAAAAGACATCATATTTGATATGTTTCCACTGGAATTAAAGGTAGTAGCTTCTTTGTGGTTACCACATTGCCAACCCAGCAGAGGATTAGAAGGCGAGGCTTTAATCTGTTTTAAATTTAAAAATATAAAAAGTTTAACTATTACGATGATTGATGAATCAAAATATCAGCTGGTAAAAAAATCTTGTTTCGATAAAGTATTTGATAAGGAACAAGATGAACATTATGTTTTAAGTACTTATGATCATATTTTTGATGTGATTGGTCAATGTGAAGTAAGCTACAAATAGTTATTAACGTTTGTAATAATTTGGAAGGAAAATTGGCTGATAATATGGTTGTACATCATAAAAACCCATTATTTCGTCAATAATAAAGATTTACACAAGTATCCTACAAGA
The DNA here is from genome assembly GCF_057063585.1 of Gilliamella sp. X-60. Taxonomy (NCBI): domain Bacteria; kingdom Pseudomonadati; phylum Pseudomonadota; class Gammaproteobacteria; order Orbales; family Orbaceae; genus Gilliamella; species Gilliamella sp. X-60. The sequence continues at coordinate 7,110 of NZ_JBXSQJ010000003.1, forward strand.
ATGAATCCCTTATTTGGTGTTAATTAAAAGAGGTCGGTATGAATTTATTCTGCGATAATTGTAATAAAGCATTTATAGCATCAGAGGAGCAAGACCGATTCATCTTAGTTTCTCGTGAAAAAAACATGAAATTCATTATGATACAGTGCCCTTATTGTTTTATGAGTTATGCTTTTAATCCAATGCAGTTAACTAACCTAGACAATAAAAAAATCCCTGTTGTTAATGGGTTAAGATGCCCTAAAGAAACATGTACGGGTATAGTATCTTATATTGAAGATATCCCTCCATTTTTTGGGTGTGGTCAATGTGGTAACGTCTGGTTAAAAAAAGAAAATTTGTATGATGATATTAAAAATATAATATCTAAGTATCCTTATAGAAAACATGCATATAATATAATAAACGGCGAATATTTACCTGTTCTAGATAAAGAAATTCCACCATGCTATGATGAGCAAGTCAATTTAGAGTGGAATGATTAAATAAATCAAAATGATGGTTGTGATGATTGCAGAAAATAGCCAGATACAATTTATTGTAAATAATAATTGGAGATTATGAATGAAAACTATAAGAGGAATTGAAAATTTATTCCGTATTTATAAAAATCTGGATGAACCATGGCGCTTTTTTGTGGAACCTGAATTTATAAATGAGATCAATTGCATTAAAAATGCCAATTATTACGTTGCAGAAACGGAAGATGAATTTGATGAAATGGATTATTCACCTGATAAATATGAAGCATGGTTAGAATATCCGACATTTCAAGCCATTATCGATAATAAACTTGAACATCATCCTAATGCTACAAAAAAAGATTTATTAGATGCTATTATTTATTACCTTGAAAATGATGATTTTTTGGATTAATCCAAAATGGGAAGGTCAAAAAAAGGGCTTTCCGTTTTTAAGCAAAAATCTGTAGTAGTAAAATTTACCGTTGTTAACCGCATTAATGCAGTCTATTTAAAACAGTTTTTATCGCTAAAGAGAAATTATGAAAAAATTTTTAGAATTACTAAATAAACAAGATATAAAGTACCTCATTGAAGACAATAAGATCACAGTTGATGGTAATTTAAATCTAAGAAATAAAGGAATTAAAGCATTACCTGAAAACTTGTTTGTTAACGGGGATTTGATTTTAACTCATACCAAAATTGAAGCACTGCCTAAAAATTTTTCTGTTAGTGGTGATTTAGATTTAACAAATACAGAAATTAAAAAATTACCTGAAAATATACTTATTGGTGGCTATTTATATTTAACAAATACGGAAATCAAAGCATTACCTAAGAATTTTTCAATTAGTGGTAGTCTAAATTTAGCAAAAACAAAAATAACAGCACTACCAGAAAACCTATCTGTCCAAGGTGATCTCAATTTAACAGTGACAAACATCAAAATGCTACCCGAAAACTTATCAGTTGGTGGGAGTTTATACTTAGGATTTACAGAAATAGAAGCATTACCAGAACACTTTTCTATTAAAGGTGACTTAGATTTGAAATTTACCAAAATGACTAGGTTACCTGAATACTTATCCGTTGATGGTCACTTAAACATTGAATCGACAGAAATTCAAGAATTACCCGAAACCTTATCTGTTGGTCGTGGCATACATTTGGATATAGATCAAATACAGAATATAGCTTATCGTAAAACTGGCGAAGATAACTCGCAAATCATTTTTGCTTGTTGGTCTAATGGCGCATTTGCAATTCAAGCAATGGACTTTTTTGGTACACTTGCAGATTTTGAAAAAATGGTTGATGAAAACTATTCTGAAGAAAATGCGATACAATACAAAAAAATGGCGAATGAATGTATTAAAGAGCTGACTACAAAGCTTAACAAACTGTCATCGATAGTAAATTAAGATAAGTTAAAAAAAACAACCCACCTTTATTAGCCCAAGAAGATCGGCAAAATGACTATAATGCCGAATACTACCAAATAATGTGAACTGTCCTCATTTTAGTGGACAGTCATTTTAAATCACTCTTTAATTTTATTTTAAAATTTAACAGGTTATAAAAAAACACGGATATCAATATACTGTATTTCAATACTCTAATTTATACAAATTTTCAACATTGACATGATAATTATTATTACCTATGCTTACCAAACGTAAGCAAAAAATACGAGGACTAATTATGAAAGTATCAGCCAAAGAAATCGAAGCTATGTCAAATAAAGGCAGCAAAGAGAGATACATTTATTCTATAAAAAGAATTGTTGATAACGAAAAAGCTTGGGTTTTGGATTATGATGGTTTTGCCTTGAGTGGCATAAATGGTGACAATAGTGAAGTTCTTATATTATGGCCAGCTCGTGAATATGCTGCAAATTGTGCTATAGATGGTTGGGAGAATTACAAACCAAAAGCATTATCTCTTGATTATATAATGGATGATTTGTTGCCTAAATTATCATCAAAAGGGACTCAAGTCGGTATTTTCTCAGTTCCAGGTCTATCTAATACCCCAGTTGTTGATGCTGAAAGTTTACTGCTTGATTTAGAACACGAATGTAGTAATTATATGTAATTTTATATTAATATCAGAATAAGAATAAAATTATAACAACCTTTATTATTTATGCGAGATATAATGGAAAAGTTTTTGGAGTTATTAAACAAAAAAGGCGTAAAATACTGTATTAACGATAATAAGATCATAGTTAATAATAATTTAAATTTAACAAAAAAAGGAATTTGTGTATTACCCGATAATTTATTGATTAACGGCGATTTGATTTTAGCTCATACAAAAATTGCAGCACTACCTAAAAATTTTTCTGTTAGTGGTGATTTAGATTTAACAGATTCAGCAATTCAATTATTACCCGACAATTTATCTGTAGGTGGTAGTTTATATTTATCGTTTACACATATCAAAGAACTGCCTAACAATCTATCTATTGGCGGTGATTTATATCTAGGAAATACAGACATTCAATCATTACCAGAAAATTTATCAATTGGTGGCGATTTAGATCTTGTCTTTTCAGAGCTCAAAGAATTACCTGATAACCTATCAGTTGGTGGTAATTTAAATCTAGAAAATACAGAAATTGAAATACTACCAAGAAATTTATCAGTTGGTGGGGATTTATATTTAATCAATAGTCAGATCAACAAATTATCTGAAAACTTATTTGTTGGTGGCGATCTTGATTTAGCCTATACAAATATCCAATCATTACCTGAAGGCTTAACAGTCGGTGGTGATTTAGATTTAAGAAATACAAACATCAAACAACTACCCGAAAAATTTTCTGTTAGTGGTTATTTAAATTTAAGAAATACAAAAATCCAAACATTACCAGAACATTTATCTGTAGGCGGGTATTTAAGTCTAGCGAATACAGAAATTCAAGCATTGCCTAAAAATTTATTTGTTGGTGAACATTTAAATATACAGTCAACCAAAATCACATCATTACCCGAAAACTTATCGGTTACTCGTGGCATATATTTAGATATAGCTCAAATACAGAATATAGCTTATCGTAAAACTGATGAAGATAAGTCGCAAACTATTTTTGCTTGTTGGGCTAATGGCGCATTTGCAATTCAAGCAACGAATTTTTTTGGTACACTTGCAGATTTTGAAAAAATGGTGGATGAAAACTATTCTGAAGAAAATGCGATACAATATAAAAAAATGGCGAATGAATGTATCAAAGAGTTAACTATAAAGCTTAATAAACCGTCACTGAGAGTAAATTAAGATAAGTTAAAAAAGCAAATCTTCTTAATTGACTCAATGCTATCGCCAGATAAAGTAATATTATACCAATCACATTCTTCTATATGATTAGGTAACAAGCGCTTTAGATATTTACGATAATATTGTTGATTTAAAGCAATCTATTGTTTAAAACAAACTAAGCTGCTAAAAAATGAATATACAACATATAGAAACAGCTGATTGCAATATCTTGGATACTAAAATATTTTCTCATAAAATTAAGATATATTTTGCATCAGTTTACCAATTAGAGACAAAACAACACATAACTAATGTTTGTTTATCGATTTTTAATTGGTCATTTTTTGAAGCAAAGGTTTTTATCGTTAATCATTTGCATAATCGCTTTGAACAGAAAACGTTATTCAAACATGAATTAGAGTTTTTTGAATATATTCAGAAAATATCGCTTGAACAGAATAATTTTATATTACAAGGATACAGTAAAAAATCTGGCAACTGGCTAGAGTATCGTTTCATAGATAGTGATTTTTGCTTGACCATGTTTTAACAAAAATATAGCTGCGCATGTAATAACTATGCAACCGTTTTTGTAGTGCTATAAGCATTGATAAAAAAATAAATTAATTGTCTGACAAAAAGCTTAAGTGATCTATGGAATATAGGCTGTCATTTCTAGTGCCATAACACGTTTATTTGGGTGTCAATGTAAAAGTACATAATCATGAAATCAAAAGATCAGCGCTTCCTATTCTTAATTGAAAATAAAACCGCCCCTTGGGGCGACTGGGGCGATATACTTTGGACAGGGTTAACACCTTGGGATGAAAATAAGCAGTCTATTGCTATCGAACGTACCGGACCTTTTACTCCAAAAGCTTATTTTTCAAGTAATAACTTTATTTTTACAAAAGAAATAAAAGAACTAATCGAAAATTCCTCATTAAAAGGCATTAAATTTTTGTATGAAATAGAAAAAAAGAAAATTATTAATCTTGATTGGACAAAATGGGATGTGAATAAAGATATAACTGATTATTTAGATGATCTATATGAACCAGTGGATTTAATTTTTGATGGCATTAATGATGTAAAATTAAATCAGGATATGCCAGATTATTACTTGTCTAGTATAGAAAGCCAAATTCATTTAAACAAAAATAAACTTATCGATATGCAAAACCCTTCGGAATATATTACTTTTGTTGGCAACGAACTTGATGATTCTGATTTTTTTATGGGAATTGAAATACTAGGCTGTTTTATTAGTGCAAGAGCCAAAAATTGGCTAGAAAAATATTGCCCTAACTGTTTTGACTACTATTTAATTAAATCTGATTAATAGTGGAAATATTCTAACTTAATTGCTTAATCTAACTAAAAGATAATCATATAATTTTTCTGCTAAAAAATTAGCATGCTCACTTTTTACGATTAAATTAAAAAAATAGTATTGGTTATACGAATCTTCAATTATAGGATCGGAAAGCATACAAAATTCGATGTAAGCTAAATATAATTTTTTTATATCATCAGAAATTTCTTCTAAAGAGATATGATAATTGCTTATATCATAAAAAATATTAGTAAATTTATGATTAATAATACTTAACTCTATAAAAGGAGTATGATTTTTCTCACAAAATGCCCAGTGCATAGATTTTGTTTTATCATCTTTATAAATAAATTTCATAATTAATCTTTTATTTTAAAATTTGTGACATGTATCATTATGTCATTTTCCCCTGTTTCACCATATAATGGATTCCAACATCATTAATTTTTGTTCTATCCTCTAAGAGCTTTGGATGTGGTTCACTGATCATATAATTCAACTTGGCTATGGCAAAACAATTTTCGGGTGTTCTATCTAAACAAGTATCATTAATCTCAATAAGATCTTCATAGTATTTGTTTGAAAATCCCAAAATGACTTCTAGCAGCAATAATTTTCCAACACAATCAATACAATAGCCAAAGGTACGTTGCGTTCTTTTGTTATAGCGTGATTAATCGACCAAAACATCCCATTTATGTCTAATCTGGTTATTATTGAATTTGTATTTTAGTTATGCTGAATCATTACCAACTGGTGAAAATAAAATATAATCAATTAACTAAAAATTCAATAGTTAATAACTTTGTGATAATTTTGTGATAAAGTTATCAAAGGATTTAGACACCAAAACTAATTCTTTTTCATCCATTAACCATATATATTTCTCCATAATTTTCATCTTTTAATGAAAGTACAAAGCAATTTCCACCTTCATCATAAGCAAAAGGAATCATATTCTTTAAATTAGGGAAACTATCCACTAAGTCAGTGTATATATTTTCTATAGTTACATCACCGTATTTTATCGAATTAAAGCCACCTAATAAAAAGAAATTATGTCTTCCATTTTCAGGTGGGTAACCGCCATTAAATTCCATATAAAAATTAGAAAACGAAAGTGGAATCTTTTTGTTAAAGTATTTGCTAAATTCGTCTAACTCATCAAAAGATAATTGTTTTTCTGATTCTTCAAGTTTTAACCCCATTTGCCATTTCCTTTTTTAGTTGCGTAAATCTGTCTAAATACAGACCTAGATATCATCTAAGATAAAATCAGTTTTATAGCTATTATTTATAAACCATATAAATCATCTTCAAACACTAATTTAGAAATAAATTCATTAAAACTATTGCATAGAAATTGTTATCTTTAAAAGTTTTTCAACCTCATTTAGGTCAGCGGTATTAATTGCTTGTTCAGAGTCATAGAATTTGTTACTTTCTCTTGGTTTAATATCTTTATATTCAATAGTTTCATCTTAGTCTTGTTCTTCATTATAGGTTAAAGTATTTAAAAAACTTTCAAACGAATCAAATATATTCATCATATTAATTCCCAAATTATATTGCACCTGTAACTATCCGCAAAATAATAGAGTAAAAAAACACAAAACTCATCTACAATATCAATAAAATAGGATGATAATTTTTAGGCAAATAGCCATGATCCAAGAAATATTAAATAATCTAAGAAATGGTCCAACTATTTTAACGTTATCTCAGATAATAGATGTAATGAAATATCTTCAAGCATTTAAAGTTGAGGAGATATTAAAAAATGATCAAGGTTTTTTGGAGGTATTAGATATATTAGTTGAATCTTATTCTGATTCAGCGATATTTGAAGTCAATAATGATAATAAATCATTTTTAGAAAATTTTAGTGATTGGTTGCTTAAATTAGGGGAAAAACACCCACTAGGTAACGATCAAGATGATTTAAGCTCTTATGCAGATATGTTTTTGAAAGAAATGTAAGATATTACTACTGAAAACAGCTAAAAGGTATGGAAAGCAAGATTCTAAATTATTATTTCAATAAATAATTTTATAGCTTTAGATAAAACGTTTTTAATGCCTATTGTAGACCATATTCAAGTTTAGATGCATGAAAGCGAATATTAAATCTCTGAATCAAGATTATAATTTAGTTGATAATGCTATATACTTTAAAACTATCAATTGAATAATGACTTTCTTTAAGAAAAGATAAGGATTCATAAAATGAAAAATAAATATCTTACTGAAATTGATGATTATTTATCTGTTCCAACAAATTTTGATTTTTTAAAGTTATTAGATACAGATCATCAATTGGATCTAAGAGATGAACATATATTTGATGATCAGTGGATGAATACCTTTAATGCATTAAAAAATAAAAGCTTTGATAATGAGGAAATCAAATTGATTAACACATTACGAGAAAAAGCATTTATGCTATCTTTAAAAGCAATTAATGATTTTGAAATATCATCCCGAATCGCTGACGATATTGAGATAATAGCCAAGAGCTTTATAGCAGGAGAATATACTAACTGGGCTATTACACACTTATGGTCTGCTTATAAGAATAAAAGATTTCCTGTATAAATTTTATAAAAAAATAGCTGTTAGATAAAATATAGTTCGGCATAGTATATATTTTATGAATAAAAATTTATTCACCATTGATGAAAAAAAATATCCTATTGCATGGAGATTTAATTCTCAAGATTGCTTGCTATCCTTTGATGAAAAAAACAGGATTGTTTTCCTTGATACCGAAGAATCGAGTCATTTTTGGGATATGACGTTGCCATTTGAACATTTAATGAACATCAAGTCATCATGTTATTCTATTCTAGAAAAAATTACTTTGGATTTTAACTTTCCTCAAGAATCTTCTTTATTTTTTAAAAATAAATTAACCAACATTTCATCGATTTTTTTCTTTTGGGAACGAAAAGCGAGTGCTATTGTACCCGTGGAGATTTTTGTTAAAGCATGGAGCGATTTTTTTTATCCTAGTGATGAATCAAGTATTCTTTTAATTACCAATAGCAATAAGATGATCTTTTCTTATGAAGAAACATTTTTTTATGCAGATATATTAGATTAATAAAGGATCAAAAGATCTGTCATCCCCCATTACCTCATTATTAAAAATAAAATGATTTTCTTTTTTATTTTTTAGCGTACAATCAAAATCATCCCCAAAAAGAGGTAACGTTATGTTATATAATAACAAATCAATGTACCACAAACATCACCGCCATGAATGTTGTCATGATAATTGTCAAAATCTGGCGCATAATCATGCAAATTTCTCTCATGTTGTAAATTGTCATCAAGAATCAACCCAGAGTTGTGGCGGTAGTACCCATAAGACTAACCCCAAAAATGAGTTTGGCGATCCCCCTGATGACCCCGACAGGCAAATCAATCAAACTAAATTAACATGGAAAATAAAAGGCATGGATTGTGCAAACTGTGCGCAACAAATTGAAAATAGCTTAAAGACATTACCCAATATTTGCCAAACCAAGATTATCTTTTCTACCGAAAAATTAGTTGTTTTTGTTCCACAAAAGAATGAAAAAACGATTAAATTGATCGAAGATAAAATCGTCGAGTTAGGCTATAAGCCTATTTTTGAATCATCCCCCGAACATTCACATCATCATGAGCATTCCCATCGTTTTGATAATAAAGCATTAATCCCTTTAGCGGTGTTAGGCGCTTTAATTGTTATGAGTTATATCCTTTTGTTATGTAATCAAACCGTTGGCGAATATGCCTTTATGGTGACGGCAGTTGTTGGTCTCATTCCTATTTTGAAAGAAGCATTGGTTTTAACGCGCAGTGGTACACCATTTGCGATAGAGTCATTAATGAGCGTGTCGGCTATTGGTGCTTTATTTATTGGCGCTGCCGAAGAAGCCACCATGGTGATATTTTTATTTATGATTGGTGAAATGTTAGAAGGTGTTGCAACAAGTAAAGCAAAAAAAGGCATTTCCTCGCTTGCTCAGCTCATGCCAGAAGAGACCGTGATAATCATTGACGGTGTACGAAAAACCGTTGCCAGTCATAGTTTAAAACCCGAGGATATTATTGAAATTTCATCTGGAGGGCGGTTGCCTGCTGATGTCATTTTAATGAGTGATCAGGCCAATATTGATGAAAGCGCATTAACTGGCGAGTCCATTCCTGTTAATTATCTTTCAGGCGACAAAATTATGGCTGGTTCGCTGGTGGTTGATAATACAATTCAACTTAAAGTGGTATCAGAAGTCGGGCAAAATGCGGTTGATCGTATTTTACAGATGATTGAAGATGCCGAAGAGCGCAAAGCGCCTATTGAACGTTTTATTGATAGATTTAGCCGTTACTATACGCCTACAATTGCTTTATTTGCACTATTGGTGATTGTTGTGCCACCTTTGTTGCTTAATGCTGATTGGTATACTTGGTTTTATCGTGGCTTGACGTTGTTATTAATTGGTTGCCCTTGTGCGCTTGTGATTTCAACCCCTGCGGTGATAACATCTGCCTTGTCGAATGCGGCAAAGCAAGGGGTGTTAATTAAAGGTGGAGCAGCATTAGAGCATATTGGTTCGGTTAAACTGGTTGCGTTTGATAAGACTGGTACCTTAACTGAAGGTAAACCACAAGTAACCGATGTGATTCCTCAAGATATTTCCAAAGAGCAATTATTAACAATGGTTGCCTCGGTTGAAAGTGGTTCGCATCATCCTATTGGTAAAGCTATTGTTGATTACGCATTACAAAATCAGTTAGTCATTAATCAGGCCGATAATCGTAAAGCAATTGCGGGAATTGGTATTCAAGGCGAGATTGATAATCAGACTTTTTATATTGTTTCTCCAAACAAAGTTGCAACTGTTTCAACACCTTTAAATGATGAACACGCTAAAATCATTGCGGAACTTGAAAGTGCAGGTAAAACCGTGGTGGTTGCGGTAACAAATCAACAACTGATGGGCATTATTGCGCTGCAAGATATGTTGCGGTCAGATGCAAAGACTACAATGAATGAACTTAATCAGCTTGGTATTAAATCTTTGATGCTAACAGGCGATAATGCGCGAGCGGCTAAAGCTATTGCCGATCAGTTAGGTATGGATTACCGCGCTGAATTGTTGCCTGCCGATAAGTTGATTGCCATTGAAAAGATCCGTAACACAACGTCAATTGCTATGGTGGGCGATGGTATTAATGATTCACCAGCCATGAAAGCCGCAACTGTGAGTATTGCCATGGGAAGTGGCACAGATGTTGCGCTAGAAGCTGCCGATGCCGCATTAACTAAAAATAGCCTACTCAGTTTACCTAAGTTAATTCGTTTAACTCGCTTTGCGAGTCGTAATATTAAACAAAATATTACCATTGCATTAGGCATTAAGCTGATCTTTTTGATTACCAGTTTGTTTGGTTTTACTGGACTGTGGCTAGCAGTGTTGGCTGATTCAGGCACGACTGCGATTGTTACCGCTAATGCCCTTCGGGTTTTGAAATTTAAAAATAAAAGTTAAGAATATGTTTACTTAATCTATTCCGCTTGTTACAAGCGGAATAGCTATTTTAAATAATTTTAAGTTTATTATTCATCACTTCTTAATGATATTTCGCCACCAATATGGGCATTAATTTGACCGTTTTGTTCTAACAATAAAGCACCTTGCTCGTTGATGCCTTTTGCAATGCCACGAATGGTATTATCACCAATTAATAGTTTTACTGGTCGATTGGCAAAGTTATCTAGTCTATTCCAATCATGAATAAATGGGGCTAAACCATGTTTTTCAAATTCGATTAATTTACTTCTTAAGACTTTGGCGACTTGAGCCACAAGTAAATTACGATCAACATTACCTAAATTAGCCCATTTTTGGTTAACTATGCTGGTATCGGGGTTTGACATGGTTAGATTGACGCCAACACCAATCACTACATGGGCACAGTCACCAGTTTTACCAGCGAGCTCAACTAAAATACCTGCTAACTTTTGGTCGTGAAGATAAAGATCATTTGGCCATTTAACTTTGATCTCTTGGCCTGATAATGTGCGCAAGGTATCGGCAAGTACTATCCCTACCACCAAACTTAACCCCATTGCCGCCGCCACGCCTTGATCTAATCGCCAATACATCGAGAAGTATAAATTGCTACCAAAAGGTGAAAACCATTTTCGCCCACGTCTTCCTCTCGCTTTTGATTGGAATTCAGCCACACAGCAATCACCTGATGTTAATTGCCCTATTCGATCTAGCAGATATTGGTTGGTTGAATCAATAATCGGTAATACTTCACACTGACTATTCGACTGGTAATACTGGTCAATTTTGGCTTTATTAAGCAAATTAAGAGGAGAAGCCAAGCAATAGCCTTTACCTTGCACTGACGTTAATGCTATCCCCCACTCACGCAGTTGTTTGATATATTTATTAATACCCGCACGTGTTATGCCGAAAATGGTTGCCAATTCTTCGCCTGAATGGAACTGTCCATCGGCCAATATTTCAATTAATTTAAGTGGATTTTTGTGGCTGCGCATCCGTTCCTCTTTTTTTAACTAATAAGATAACGAAGTATAACGAAATTATAGCAAAACTAACAAATAAATAGGTATTACTCGTTTTATCCATGATGAATGCTATCGCCGCAGGAGCAACTAAGCTACCTAAAGTGTTAGTTAATAGCATTGCTTGGTTCATAGCCACAATATTTTGCTTTTTAACACATGAGCAAGCCCAAGCCATCGATATGGGATAAATGGTGTAAATGGTTGCACCTAATAAGATAATTGCCAACACACCAAACCAATTAAATATAAGCATGATACATGCAACCAACATGAGCAGCGATTCAATTAGCAATACAACTTGCCGTCCAAATTTGTCGGCATACCAATTGGCAGGCATTTGTGCTGCTACTCCTGATAAGATAAGTAAAATCATCCAATTAGCAACTTGAGTATCGCTATAACCCAAGTGTGAATAATAAACTGGCAACAGTGAATATAACGACCCAATTAACATACCAGCAATAACGCAACCGGTTAACCCAAGCCGAGAGGGTTTATTTAATATCATTGGCATAATGTCAAAGCTGCTTTTTTTTCTTTTTGGTAATTTATAATGTGTGCGCAAAATAAATAAAATCGCAAGCCCCATTAGTAACATAATAACCAATCCAAAATACAAGACATCTTGTGGAAAATACTGTAACAATGCTTGCCCTAAAACCGTGCCTAAATAATAAGTGGTTAAATAAACTGCAAGCATTTTTCCACGTGTATGCACAGGGCCTGTGAGTAATATGCAACTTTCAATCACCACCCAAGTGACAGCGCAAGCAATGCCAATAAAAAAGCGCCACATGATCCAACTATAAAAATTCATTGAAAAACTTAAGCCAACAGTTGCAATAGCAAAAATAATGCAACTATAGGTATAAGTGTGCCGAGCATTAAATTTACTAATAAACCAATTGGCAAAAATAGTACCAATCAAGTTGCCAGTAAAATAGCTTGATCCCACAAGACCAATTTGCCCAAGCGAAAACTCATTACGCACTAGCCACAATGGTACTTGCGTATTGAGAGCTGACAACGAGATAGTCACAAAGAGTAAACTCGCTAATAAAATAGGAAATGAATACGAATGTTTCATAATGTTATCGCATATAATTTATGGGTTATAATTTGGCGTTAATTATAAATAACTGTCAGCATCAATTTCGCCCGAGTTGCCGATAAATCGGATTTCTGGCGATAAACTCACCAAGAATTTTTGTAATACACATTTTTTTATATAACGAGCTAATTCAACTACATCTTGTGCAGTTGCTTGGTTTTTGTTGACTAACACTAACGCTTGTTGTTGATGCACGGCAGCTCCGCCTATTTGATAGCCTTTTAGACCACACAGATCGATAAGCCAACCTGCGGCCAATTTTGTTTGATGATTAGCTTGTGGATATATTGGCATATTCGGATAAATTTCAAGTAGCTTATCTGCCTCAATTTTATCGACCACGGGATTTTTAAAAAAGCTCCCTCCATTGCCAAGAACTTTTGGATCGGGCAATTTACTACGGCGAATTTCGCACACTTTATCAAAGACCATTTTTGGGGTGACATTTTTTGGATCAAAGTTTCGTAATTCACCATAAGTTAGTACTGGTTGCCACTGTTTGGGTAATTTGATACCAACATTGATGACCGCATAACCTTGCAAATATGCTTTTTTAAAGATGCTTTCACGGTATCCATATTGACCATCGGTGACTGTGATGATTTTACCTGTAGCAAGCTCAAGTAGTTCTACATAATCAGCAATGTTTTGAAACTCAACACCGTAAGCACCAATGTTTTGAATGGGCGCCGAACCAACACAACCCGGAATTAATGCGAGGTTTTCAAGTCCTGATATATCTTGCGCAATAGTTGTTGATACTAAATCATGCCAAATTTCGCCAGCCCCCACTTTTAAATGCCACGCTTGTTCGGTTTCGGTTATGGTAATACCTTTTAGGCGATTAACAATAACAATACCATCAAAGTCACAGGTAAAAAGAGTATTACTGCCTTCACCAATAATTATAATAGGTAAATTTTGAGAGTTATCTTGCCAAACTCGTTGTAATTGTTCGACCGTAGTGATCGTGACAACTTTTTGTGCAAAAACAGTTAGACCAAATGTATTAGGAATTTTTTGTTTCATTGATAACTACCTTTATTTTTGTGAAAATAGATGTCCAAAAGTCAATCGATTTTATGTGTTATTTTTATAGTTTGGACTCTATTGCATTTGCTGATTATATTACCACATTGGTTAAGCTTATTTGATTAATTATTTAATCGCGAATAATTTTAATTTTTCTTTAAATTTACTATTAATCGTGCACTTCATAAAATTAGTCTATTTACTTTTTTTCGACAAAAGTGTGACTATTATCAAATTCATCACATTATTTATACAAATATTCAACTAAAGTAACGCTTAAATCTTTTTTGTTTTTTGTTATCGTGTATTATAACTAACCAAGCGATGTTTTTTATAAATTATAGTCTGAATTACTTATTGCTAGCGCGAAAAACAACCACTGTTATTTGATTAGCAGTTATTGATTGTGCGCAAGTTAAGTTTTGCTTATGAGTTAGAGGAAATTATGAAAAGAGTTTTTATTATGATCCTAGATTCCTTTGGAATCGGTGGCGCTGAAGATGCCAAAAAATTTGGGGATGAAGGTGCAGATACATTGGGTCATATCGCTGAGTTTTGTGCATTAGGTAAAGCGGAACAAGGTCGAAGTGGACCATTGAAATTACCTAATCTAGGAAAATTAGGCTTAATAGAAGCCGCCTATGAGTCAACTGGAGCATATCCTAAAGGCATGATGACAGAAGGCGAAATTATTGGTTCATATGGTTATGCCAGTGAAATCTCATCAGGTAAAGATACGCCTTCAGGACATTGGGAAATTGCAGGTGTACCAGTCCTTTTTGACTGGGGCTATTTTACTAATACCACTAACAGCTTTCCTCAAAATCTTTTAGATAAGATTGTTTCTCGCGCAAAACTTCCCGGTTATCTTGGTAATTGTCACTCATCAGGCACAATTATTCTTGATGAGCTTGGTGAAGAACATATGGCGTCTGGCAAACCTATTTTTTATACTTCTGCTGATTCAGTATTTCAAATTGCCTGTCATGAAGAAACATTTGGTTTAGATAGACTTTATGAAGTTTGTGAAATTGCACGTGATGAACTAAATAAAGGTAATTACAATATTGGCCGTGTTATTGCTAGGCCATTTGTTGGTAAAAAAGCGGGCGAATTTGTGCGTACTGGTAATCGTCACGATCTTGCTGTTGAACCACCAGCGCCAACAATGATTAAAAAGTTGGTTGATGAAAAACAAGGCACAGTGGTGTCCATCGGTAAAATTGCCGATATATATGCCCAAGTTGGAATTACCAAAAAAGTGAAAGCAACCGGTATTGAAGCTTTATTTGATGCATCATTAGAAGAAATCAAACAAGCAAAAGATAACACTATCGTATTTACTAATTTTGTCGATTTTGACTCTTCTTATGGACATCGTCGCGATGTTTCGGGGTATGCTGCTGCGTTAGAATATTTTGATCGTCGCCTACCTGAAATGTTAGAGCTTATGAATCCCGGCGATCTACTTATTATTAGTGCCGATCATGGTTGCGATCCAACTTGGCCTGGCACTGATCATACTCGCGAACATATACCTGTCATTGTTTATGGAGATAGTGTGCCAACTGGATCTTTAGGTCATCGTGAAACCTTTGCCGATATTGGGCAAAGTGTTGCCGATTATTTTGACTTATCACCAATGGATTATGGTAAATCGTTTATAAAAAAATAAGTAATTTAAGTTTAAGTAATATTGATTTAGAAACAAATATCAGGAGAAGTTGATGTCTACCCCGCATATTAATGCCATTGATAATGCTTTTGCAAAAACCGTTTTAATGCCTGGCGATCCGCTACGAGCAAAGTTTATTGCAGAAACCTTTTTAGAAAACGCACAAGAAGTTACCAATGTAAGAGCCATGTTAGGTTTTACGGGTTATTACAAAGGTCAAAAAGTTTCTATTATGGGGCATGGAATGGGCATTCCATCTTGTTCTATTTATGCAACCGAATTGATTAAATTTTACGGAGTTGAAAACATTATCCGTATTGGTTCGTGTGGTGCAATTAGCCCTAATGTTAACGTGGGCGATGTGATTGTTGGATTAGGTGCTTGTACCGATTCAAAAGTCAATCGATTACGATTTAAAGATCATGATTTTGCCGCTATCGCTGATTTTGATTTAACCTGTAATGCTGTTAATGCTGCTAAAAAGTTAGGTGTAAATGTGAAAGTGGGTAATCTCTTTTCTGCTGATCTTTTTTATAGTGTTGAGCCTGATATGTTTGATGTTATGGAAAAATATAATATTTTAGGTGTAGAAATGGAGGCTGCAGGCATTTATGGGGTTGCTGCCGAATATGGAGCCAAGGCATTAACCATTTGTACGGTTTCGGATCATATTCGAAAAGGCGAGGCGATGTCGGCAGAGCAAAGACAGCTGGGCTTTAAAGAAATGATCACAGTTGCACTAGAATCTGTTTTATTAAATCAAAACTAAAAAAATGGCAGGTAATCTGCCATTTTTTATTTTTATTTATCAAATAATGATTATATTCGTGTTTAGATAATAGATTACACCAAGATCTCATTAATAAGGAATCATAAATGAATATTAAGTATCAGCTTAAAGTTATATTTTTCTTACAATTTTTTATCTGGGGAAGCTGGTTAATTACCTTGGGTTCTTACATGATGCGTAAATTAGATTTTACTGGCATTGAAGTAGGATCAGTATATGGCACAATGGGCATCGCTTCGTTGTTCATGCCTAGTTTGCTTGGTATTGTTGCTGACAGATGGATCCCCGCTAATCGTCTATATGTACTTTGTCATTTGATAGGTGCGATAACACTGTTTATAGCTGCTTCTGTAACATCACCTTTCTTGATGATGATTGTAATACTTATTCATTGCTTAGCTTTCATGCCTACTATCGCAATTTCAAATTCAATCTCTTATTCCTGCTTAGAATCACAAGGACTTGATGTTATTACTCAGTTCCCTTGTATCAGAATATTTGGCACCATCGGCTTTATTGTTGCTATGTGGCTTGTGAGCTTTTTACAGTTAGAACTTAGTAGCATGCAACTTTATATAGCTGCTGCATCTTCTTTGTTACTTAGCCTCTATTCTCTCTCATTACCACTGATTCCAACTGCCAAAAACACTACTGAAGAAAAAAGCATCATTAGTTCATTAGGATTAGATGCTTTTGTTTTATTCAAACAACCTAGAATGGCTATCTTCTTTTTATTTGCGGTTTTATTAGGTGGCATTTTACAAATCACCAATACTTTTGGTAACCCATTTTTGCATGATTTTGAAAAATTCCCAGAATATGCTAATAGTTTAGTAGTTAAATACCCTTCTGTATTGTTGTCGATTTCTCAAATTTCAGAAGTGGTATTTATTTTATTTGTACCTTTCTTTATGAAACGTTTAGGTATCAAATATGTTATGTTAATTAGTATGTTTGCTTGGGTGGCACGTTTTGGTTTATTTGCTTATGGTGACCCATCACCTGTCGGTTTTGTACTATTACTTCTTTCAATGATCGTTTATGGTTGTGCCTTCGACTTTTACAATATATCAGGTTCAATGTATGTTGAAAAATCGGTATCACCAACTATTCGTAATAGTGCTCAAGGATTATTTATGACCATGACTAATGGACTTGGTGCTTATTTAGGTTCGGTAATTAGTGGCTTTGTAGTCGATCATTACACAACTACAAGTGGCATTGATTGGCAAACGGTCTGGCTTGTTTTTGCAAGTTATGCTTTGGTTTTAGCTATTGTGTTTACGTTGATTTTTAAAAACGAGAATCCTAATTCACAATCAACCGCGACCATCAATTAATAATTCATTAAGTGGTTGTTCATTCCCACCACTTAATCAATATGCAGGCAGCAATATTAGTTGTTGCCTTTTGCTAGCACAAAATTAGCGTAAAAATATGATTTACCGAACAAAAATATAAATAAGTAATGCAAAAGTTATGGCGGAAAGATGTTTTATCAAGGTAAAATAGCCAATCTTATAATTAGCAACAATAAATATGCTATTTTTAGTTTTAATAAGTGTTTTAATGTCATTATTACTAAAACTATTTAGCTCATTTTAAATAGATTAAATACCTAATGAACGATCAAATAATGCCCAAAGTCATATTACATGAGCACATTGAAGGGAGCATTACTCCTATTATGGCTCAAAAGTTAGCTGATAAAAATCAAATCCCCTTTCCTAGTTCTTTATGTTATAAAAAGGGAGAATATGATGAGCAAGAGTATCAAAATGGACGTTATCGATATGATGAAACAAATTTCATAGAATTTATTCAAACTTATGATGCCGTTTCTCATTTTTTAAAAACTCCAGAAGATTATTATTTAATTACATTTGATTTTTTGAGTAGAAATGCCAAACAGGGACTAATCTACTGTGAACTTTTTATCTCTCCTTACCATATCTGTGCAACCGAATTTGATGGCAAGATGACTTGGGATAAAGAACGATTCCAACAAACCTTAACACAAATGGATAAAGCCATTATTGACGTCCAAAAAAATCATAATATTACCGTTAGGTATCATGTTATCGGCGTTCGACATCTTGGTGCTAAAATTGTCCATGAAACATTAAAATTTATTGAAAATAATCCTCACCATTTTATTACTGGATTCAACATTGCAGGCAATGAAAGAGCAGGTCATTTCGATGATTTTCAAGATTCACATCAATTAGCATCTAAATTAGGCTTACAAAAATCTTATCATGCAGGCGAAATTGAGCCAGCAGAAAGCATCATTCAAGCATTAAAACATGGCGCAACAAGAATTGGGCATGGCATTAAAGCCATTGATGATCAAAATCTAATTAATGAACTGATTAAGAACAACATCACCCTAGAAGTTGCACTCACCAGTAATCGTATTTTGGTTAATGAACTACACGGCGATATCTATCTGCACCCAATAAGACGGCTTTATGACCAAGGCGTTCGCATTACTCTCAATACGGATGATGCAGGAATTTTTGGCACCGATATTGAAAAAGAATATAACATTGCCCAATCCATATTTGCATTTTCACGATTAGAATTGCTCGACATAACGCTGTGTGGCATTCAAGCCGCATTTGCCGAAGAATTGGTTAAAAGTCGTTTGATAGAGCATGTTTTTTCATGTTTTACCTCTGATGATAAGCAGGTGATGAAAAAATGCATTAATGATAAGAAATATCATCCAGCAATCATTGAACGATTTTTAGAATATCAGAAACAGTTGCTAGCCATGCCCGTTAACTAATTTAGTTATCAGAATAATAGGAGATTCGCATGAAAAAAAATAAACGCATCCTGACCTTTTTACCCCTATTTATTTCCGGTATTGTTAATGCTGCAACAGTTGATTTAAGAATTATAGAAACCACCGATTTACACGGTAATATGATGAACTATGATTATTTTAAAGATCAACCTATAGATACATTTGGATTAGTAAAAACAGCCAATTTAATTCATCAAGCAAGAAGTGAAGTTAAAAATAGTGTTCTTGTGGATAATGGCGATCTGATTCAAGGTAGCCCAATGGCTGATTATGCCGTGAATAAAGGTCTTAATGATGGCGATATTCATCCAGTTTATAAAGCTCTTAATACGCTTGATTATGTTGTTGGTAATATTGGTAACCACGAATTTAATTTTGGACTGGAATTTCTGCAGAAAAGCCTTTCAGGTGCTAAATTTCCTTACGTTAACGCTAATGTTTATGATGCTAAAACCAATAAGCCGTTTTTTAAACAATATATTATTGTAGATACCCCTGTCGTTGATAGAAATGGTGATAAACACACCATTAAGATTGGCTATATTGGTTTTGTACCGCCACAAATTATGCAATGGGACAAGCTTAATCTTGATGGCAAAGTTATCGTTAAAGATATAACTGAAACGGCCAAATTATTAGTGCCTGAAATGAAAAAACAAGGTGCCAATGTCATTATTGCGATTCCTCACTCTGGTGTGTCAACTGAACCTTATAAAGCGTTAGCTGAAAATTCGGTTTACTACTTGAGCCAAGTAGAAGGTATTAATGCAATTATGTTTGGTCACTCTCACGGCGTATTCCCTAGTGATGAGTTTCATTCACTACCAAATACCGATATCAAAACTGGCAATATTAATCATATTCCAGCTGTGATGCCTGGACATTGGGGTAGCCATTTGGGCTTGGTGGATTTAGTGCTTGATGGCGATAAATCTAATTGGCAAGTCGTCTCGGGTAAATCCGAAGCTAGACCAATTTATGATGTAAAAAATAAGAAAGCGCTAGTAGAAGCCGACAAAAAGATTGTCAATATTCTAAAACAAGACCACCAAGGTACGCGTGAGTTTGTTGGTAAGCCAATAGGGAAAGTGTCAACTGATATTAACAGCTATTTAGCACTGGTTGAAGATACTTCTGCCTTACAAATTATTAGCGACGCACAAATCAATTACGTTAAGCAGTTTATTCAAGGCGATCCTGATCTCGATGGTCTACCCGTTCTATCAGCCATTGCACCATTTAAAGCAGGTGGCAGAAAAAACGATCCTAGTGCTTTTGTTGATGTCAAAAAAGGCGATTTATCATTTAGAAATGCGGCAGATATCTACCTTTATCCTAACATTTTGTCTGTCGTGAAAGTAACAGGTAAAGATGTTAAAGAGTGGCTGGAATGTTCAGCTGGAATCTATAATCAAATTGACAAAAATTTAACACAACCGCAATATTTAATTAATTGGGAAAAATTCAGAACCTATAATTTTGATACGATTGATGGCGTGAATTATCAAATAGATGTAACTAAACCACCGCGCTATGATGCAAATTGTCAATTAATTAATCCAACATCAGAAAGAATTAGTAATCTGACTTATCAACAAAAATCCATTGATGCTAATCAAGAATTCTTGATTGCCACCAATAATTATCGTGCTTATAGTGGCATATTCCCAGGTACAGGCGAAAAAAATATTAAATTTAATTCACCTGACGATTTAAGATTGCTTCTTTCGGCTTATATCACCAATACCACCCAAAAATATGGCATAGTGGATGTTACCGTTGATAATAATTGGCAAATTGCCCCAATTACTAGCGACACGAAATTGGATATTCGCTTTGAATCATCACCAACAGATAAAGCTAAATCCTATATTGAAAAATATTCGCTATATCCTATTCGCTTTATCGACACAGATGCATCTGGTTTAGGCGTTTATCGTATAGATTTACAGTCACCAGTTAACACTCAACCCAAAATTTAATTAGTATTATTACGACCCAAGGATTATAAATATGAAAATTGACAAACTGATTGAACTTGCTAAAGCAGCCCGTTCTAAAGCTTATGTACCTTATTCTAAATTTAAGGTTGGTGCCGTGCTCATTACTGAAAATGACGAAGCGATTTTAGGCTGTAATATTGAAAACGCATCTTATGGACTGGCTAATTGTGCCGAGCGAACAGCGATTTTTAAAGCGGTATCTGATGGTAAAACAAAATTTAAGAAACTGGTGGTCATTGGTGATACCGAGGGACCTATCTCGCCTTGTGGTGCTTGTCGTCAAGTTATTAGCGAGTTTTGCGCTAAAGATATGCCCGTGATTTTAACTAATATGCAGGGAAAAATCCAAGAAACAACGGTGGGGGAATTATTACCTTGGTCATTCTCACCAAGTGATTTGGACTAATTTACTCTAAACAATTTTATTTACTAAGTCATTACACTTAGGGAGAATTTAACAATTAAATATTCGCCCTATTATATAAGATAAGAGAGCATCAATATGAGATTTGTTGATATTATTGAAAAAAAACGCGATGGAAAAGCGTTATCAACTGAAGAAATACAACTTTTTATTACAAACTACACTAATGGCAAAATTCCTGATTATCAAGTTAGCGCTTTATTAATGGCAATTTATTATCAAGGTATGACGTCTAAAGAGTGTGCTGATTTGACCAGCGCTATGATGTATTCGGGCGATACTGTTGATCTATCATCAATCAAAGGTATTAAAGTTGATAAGCATTCAACTGGTGGTGTGGGCGATACAACAACCTTAGTTCTTGCGCCTTTAGTTGCAGCGTTAGGTGTACCAGTGGCTAAAATGTCAGGACGTGGACTTGGGCACACAGGTGGCACCACTGATAAATTTGAGTCTATTCCAGGATTTAAAATTGAATTAAGTACACAAGATTTTATTAATCAAGTTAATCATAGCGGTCTTGCCGTGATTGGCCAATCCGGCAATTTAACACCAGCAGATAAAAAGCTATACTCGTTACGGGATGTAACAGGGACAGTTAATTCTATTCCACTTATTGCAAGCTCAATTATGAGCAAAAAATTAGCCGCTGGCGCTGATGCCATTGTGCTAGATGTCAAAACTGGCGATGGCGCGCTAATGAAAGATATGGCGGACTCCGAAAAATTAGCCCATGAAATGGTGAATATCGGTAACCAAATTGGCCGCAGAACCATGGCAATCATTTCAGATATGTCACAACCACTTGGTTTTGCAATTGGTAATGCGCTTGAAATAAAAGAAGCCATTGATACTTTAAAGGGTCATGGTCCTGCTGATTTAACTGAATTAGTTTTAACATTAGGTAGCCAAATGGTTGTGCTTGCCAATAAAGCCAAAACATTGGAAGAAGCTAGAGCAAAACTTCAAGAAGTCATTAAAAATGGCAAAGCTATCGAGAAATTCAAAACCTTAATTGAATCACAAGGTGGTGATAGTTCAATGGTTGATCATCCTGAAAAACTGGCTAGTGCACCTTACCAAATTGCCCTACCGGCTCTTAAATCAGGTTATGTATCAAAAATTATTGCAGATCAAATTGGTATTGCGGCAATGCAACTAGGTGCTGGGCGCGCAACCAAAGAGGATATTATTGATCCCGCGGTTGGAATCGTGTTACATAAAAAAGTAGGCGATCAAGTTGCCGAAGGCGAAGCGTTGTTAACTATTCACGCTAGTACAGATAAGCTTGATGCGATCAAGCAAAAATTGTATGACAATATTATTATTAGTGATTGTGCACATGAACCGCAATTGATTTATAAAGTGATTACGAAGTAATCATTATCAATAAGGATTTAGGAGGCACCATGTATCATTCAAATTTGAATAAAAAAATATCACTGCTTGTTGTGTTGGGATTGTTTTCAATTAACACTATAGCAGCTTCAACGATACAATCAACAACACCGAGTTGGGAAAAAAACAAGCCTTATCAATTTACTATTTTACACACTAACGACCACCACGGTCGTTTTTGGCAAAATGATATTGGAGAATATGGTCTTGCTGCACAAAAAACAGTTGTTGATGAAATAAGAAAGGAAGTAATCACTAAAGGTGGAAAATTGTTGCTTTTGTCTGGTGGTGATATTAATACGGGTGTTCCTGAATCAGATGTACTTCAAGCTAAACCTGATTTTTTGGGTATGAATGAAGTTGGGTATGATGCGATGGCTGTCGGTAATCATGAATTTGATCATCCTTTAGCCGTTATTCGTGAGCAACAAAAATGGGCTCGATTTCCATTTTTATCTGCCAATACTTACTTTAAAGGTACGGATAATCGTGTTTTTGATGCTTACAAAATGTTTGATTTAAATGGCATTAAAGTAGCGGTATTTGGATTAACCACAGATGATACGATTTTTTTAGCCTCTCCCAAAAATACTGATGGCGTTGAATTTCGAAAAACATTACCCGAAGCACAAAAAGTTATTGCCCAAATAAAAAAGACAGAACATCCAGATATGATTATTGCCGTAACACATATGGGTCATTACGAAAATGGCGAACATGGCTCTATGGCACCAGGTGATGTTGAATTAGCACGAGGCTTGCAAAGTGGCGAACTAGATATGATTGTCGGCGGTCATTCGCAAAATCCCGTTTGTATGGCAAGCCCAAATAAACGCATTACCGAATATGTACCGGGTACCCCATGCGCACCCGATAAACAAAATGGCACATGGATTGTACAAGCCCACGAATGGGGTAAATATGTTGGGCGTGCTGATTTTGTCTTTTTAAATGGCAAAATAACTTTGCAAAATTACCAGTTAATTCCAATCAATCTAAAAAAAGAAATAGATAATGGTGACGGAACCAAACGCCTTGAATATTACACTAAAGAGATCTTACAAGATAAAACATTACTCGAAAATTTAAAACCTTATCAAGAGCGAGGTAAACAACAATTACTGGTTAAAAGTGGTGAATTAATCGGTCGTCTTGAAGGTGATCGCGGCGTTGTAAGATATCAACAAAGTAATATGGGACAGTTGTTACTCAGTGCTTTTGTCGAAAAAACCAATGCGGACATTGGAATTATGTCTGGTGGCATGATTCGCGATTCATTAATTGAAGGCAATATTACTTATCGCGACATCCTAAAAGTGGAGCCTTTTGGTAATAATGTTGTTTATTTTGAATTGACGGGTAGCGAATTAATCGATTACCTAAAAATAGCACTTAATAAAAAACAAGGTTCGGGCGGATATGCACACCTGAAAAATATCAGCCTAACACGATTTGGCGATAACATTAAAGATGTAAAAATTAAAAATGAACCCATTGATTTACAAAAATCATATCGCATTGCTACACTTGATTTTTTAGCTGCAGGCGGTGATGGTTATCCAATAACCAATACTTCACCAACTTATGTGGATACTGGTTATCGAGATGCTGATGTCGTAAAACAATATTTTGAGGAACATTCTCCAATTAACGCATCTGATTATGAACCGGCACAATTTATTATTGAGAAATAAGTATTGAGGTAATTATGAGCTTGACCGAATTTCAACAAAATTGTTATAACATTGTGACAGATCCCAACCTATCACCAAAACAAAAATCTAATTTGCTTGCACTTGCTGCGGAAAATAACCTGCCTTATTTAGAGCTAGATAGTGAAACCCAAAAAGCCTTAAATGAACGTGTTATTTGTGATATGTATGAAGGTCACGCACCGTATAAACCGCGTTATGTGCTCCCCGATTATACTAAATTCTTAAAACAAGGCTCAAAGTGGCTTGAACTTGAACCTGCTAATACTTTTGATGATGCATTAAATATGCTTACCATCATTTATCATCATGTTCCTTCAGTAACTGGTATGCCTGTTTACTTAGGCTGTTTAGATCAAATCTTACTTCCTTACGTTGGCCATCTTACAGAAGATGAAATTTACGAGCGATTAAAACATTTTTGGATAATGCTAGATCGTAATTTACCTGACGCATTTATGCATGCCAATATTGGACCAACCGATAATATTCTCTGTCGTGTAATCTTACGTATAGATAGAGAACTCAAACAAGTTGCACCTAATTTAACCTTTATCTATGATGAAAATATTACCCCTGAATCACTATTATTAGTAGCAATAGAAAATATTTGTGAAACAAGCAAACCTCATATTGCCAACAATAATATGATCCAAAAAGATTTTGATGACAAAGGATATGGTGTAGTAAGTTGTTATAATTCACTACCAGTTGCAGGCGGAGGAAGCACTCTTTCACGAATCAACTTAAAAGAAGTTGCATTGCGCAGTAAAAATAGTGAAGACTTTTTGACAAATACCCTCCCTTATTATTGCCAATTACAGTTAAATCTTATTAAAGCAAGATCTGCTTTTCTTTATGAACAATCCAACTTTTTTGATGGCAGTTTTTTAGTCCAAGAAGGATTAATTGATCCTAACCGATTTGCACCAATGTTTGGTATCTTTGGCATGGCTGAAGCGGTCAATATTTTGCAAGAAAACGCAAATTTAGCAGGACGTTATGGTTTTGACGAACAAGCAAATGAACGGGCATTAAACATTACCCAACTAATTGCCAAATTTATTGATAGTCACACAATAGAAAATGCTTGGAAAGGAAAAGCCATGTTACACGCCCAATCAGGAATTAGTATAGATAAAGATACAACCCCAGGTCTACGAATTCCTTATGGTCATGAGCCCGATCCTGTTACCCATATTATGGCATTGTTTAAACATCATCATTATTACACATCTGGCATTAGTGATATTTTAACTATCGAAGAAACCATCAAAAATAATCCATCTGCATTACTACAAATTTGTAAAGCAGCTTTCAAATTTGGTTTCCGTGAATTTACTGCCAATATCAGTGGCAATGATCTTGTTCGAGTAACAGGTTATATGGTGAGATTATCCGATATCAAAAAGTATAACAAAGAAGGTTCACGAATCAATACCACGTTCTTAGGAGCAGAAGCTGCTGATGATGTCAATAGCTATTTATGTAGAAAGCCAAGAGTAATCAGTCATGAACAAATCATGGGCAATCGTTAATAAGATTTTACCCTTTTCTTGTGTTGATGGGCCTGGCAATCGGCTAGTAATATTTTTACAAGGATGTAATTTTCGTTGCTTAAACTGCCACAATCCTTACACAATATCATTATGTAAAGATTGTGGCGACTGTGTTAATGCTTGTCCACATAAAGCATTAATATTTAAAAATCATAGAGTTGTATGGCAAATTTCGGGTTGCCAACAATGCGATACTTGTATTAATATTTGCGTTCATAATTCAACACCAATGACTTATAAATACAGTGTTGAAGATATATTAAAAATTATCCGAAAATATCTGCCATTTTTAAATGGTATAACCCTCAGTGGGGGAGAAGCGACTATACAACTGCCTTTTATTGAGAAACTATTTAGAGCAATAAAACAAGCCAACGATTTAAATCACCTTACTTGCTTTATTGATAGCAATGGTTACTTACACCAAACAGGATGGCAAAAATTAGAAAACGTGATGGACGGCGCAATGATTGATCTTAAAGCTTGGGATAATGATGTACATAAACAGCTAACAGGACGAGACAATCTACGAGTAAAAGATACGATTAAATATCTTGCGAAAGTTAATAAATTATATGAAGTAAGATTTTTAATTATTCCTAAACAAACCGATCTACAAAATAACGCTGAAAATATTGCCAAATTCTTAATTGATTTAGATCCCAATATTCGAATAAGAATTAATGCATTTCATAACCATGGCGTACATGGCATTGCTAAAACATGGCAGTCTGCCAGTAAACAACAAATAGAACTTTTTGCCCAGCAATTAAAACAAAGTGGATTCAAACAGATTACTTTGCCCCTTGTATATTTATAATTTTTTACCGTCAGCAAATAATAACGATAAAAACAGTTTAAAAATAAACCAATTAAAAAGGGAAACATTGTTTCCCTCCTTTTTAATTTTAATGGATTCAACTTATTGCTCTTTGCCTTTTTTAAATGCAGCAGCAAACGCATTGCCCATTGCACTATTACCTAACTGTAAACTCTTATTATTTGGTTTGCTAGCATGAGATCGACTTTTATAGGATCGACTATCGTCTTGCTTAGTTAATGACGTTGGATCATCAAGACGCATAGTTAAAGCGATACGTCTGCGTGAAATATCAACTTCAATCACTTTCACTTTAACAATATCACCAGCTTTGACAACTGTTCTTGGATCGTCAACAAACTTATCTGATAGTGCTGAAATATGCACTAAACCATCTTGGTGTACCCCAATATCCACAAAAGCACCAAAGTTGGTTACATTGGTTACCGCACCTTCCATAATCATGCCAATTTTTAGATCTTCCATGGTTTCGATATCATCAGCAAATTGAGCGGTTTTAAATTCAGGTCTTGGATCACGTCCTGGCTTGTCGAGCTCTTTAATAATATCGGTTACGGTTGGAACGCCAAAATGATCATCAACATAATCAATCGCTTTAAGTGATTTTAAATAATTTGTGTCACCTAAAATATCTTTTAATGATTTATGATTTTTTTCTAAAATTCGCTCTACCACAGGATAAGCTTCGGGGTGAACGGCTGATGCATCAAGCGGATTTTTACCATCCATAATCCGTAAAAAGCCTGCACACTGCTCAAATGCTTTGGGACCTAAACGTGATACTTTTAATAACTGTTTACGGTCGGTAAATTGTCCATTTTCATTACGCCAATCAATAATATTTTGGGCAATCACTTTATTAAGTCCAGCAATACGTGCAAGTAGCATCATTGAGGCGGTATTCAAATTAACACCAACGGCATTTACACCATCTTCAACAACAGCATCAAGTTTTTTAGCTAACTGAGTTTGGCTCACATCATGCTGATATTGGCCAACACCAATTGATTTAGGATCAATTTTAACAAGCTCTGCCAATGGATCTTGCAATCGCCTTGCAATTGATACCGCACCACGGATCGATACGTCAAGATCAGGAAACTCTTGTGCTGCAAGTTCTGATGCTGAATACACTGAAGCACCAGCTTCGCTAACAATAACTTTTTGACCTTTAACTTCTGGATATTTTTTTTGAACATCAAGGTAAAAACGCTCAGTTTCGCGCGAAGCTGTACCATTGCCAATAGCGACTAATTCAACTTGGTATTTGATACAAAGCGCAGCGATAACCATAGCTGCTTTATCAGCCTGTCCTGTATGTGGGTAAATCGTTTCGGTCGCAACTAGTTTACCGGTTGCATCAACAACTGCTATTTTTACGCCTGTTCTTAAACCTGGATCCATGCCCATAGTGACTTTCATACCAGCTGGTGCAGCCATTAACATATCATGCAAGTTGGCAGCAAAGACGTTAATCGCTTCTTCTTCAGCATGTTCACGTAATGTTGTCATTAATTCGGTTTCCATGTGCATTAAAATTTTAATGCGCCATGTCCAATTAATAACAGCTTTACGCCATTTATCTGCTGGTTGGTCATTAAAATGAACACCTAAATATTCAGTGATAATTTGTTCACAATAACTTTCTTTTGGTGTTTCTTCAAATTGTGGATCGGCATTTAACGAGAGTTGTAAAAAGCCTTCATTTCTCCCTCGGAACATGGCTAATGCACGATGAGATGGAACTTTGGAAATAAGTTCACTTTGCGCAAAATAGTCTCGGAATTTTGCGCCTTCTTCTTCTTTGCCACTCACCACTTGTGAAACTAAATGAGCATTATTCGAAAGATAATGTCGTACTTTTGCCAGTAATGCCGCATCTTCAGCAAATTTCTCCATTAAAATATAACGCGCACCATCTAATGCTGATTTTGTATCAGTAATACCTTTATCTACATTGAGATATTTTTCTGCTTCGATTTCTGGATTTAATGAAGGATTTTGCCATAAGTCATCGGCAAGTGGTTCAAGACCCGCTTCAATGGCAATTTGACCGCGAGTACGACGTTTGGGCTTGTAAGGTAGGTAGAGATCTTCAAGTTCGGTTTTACTGAGCGTTTGTGTAATACTTTTGCTTAATTCTGGCGTTAATTTACCTTGATCTTCAATGGACTTTAAAATCGTTTTTTTGCGATCTTCAAGTTCACGTAA
Organism: Gilliamella sp. X-60; assembly: GCF_057063585.1. NCBI lineage: Bacteria > Pseudomonadati > Pseudomonadota > Gammaproteobacteria > Orbales > Orbaceae > Gilliamella > Gilliamella sp. X-60. Next base: position 36,331 of record NZ_JBXSQJ010000003.1, read on the forward strand.
ATAGCTTAATCGGCTATCAAGAGTACGTAATTGGGTATCATCAAGCCCTCCTGTTACCTCTTTTCGATATCGAGCGATAAATGGAACAGTGCTACCTTCGTCCAATAATTGAATCGCAGCTAAAATTTGTTCTGGTTTTACACTGAGTTCACCAGCTATAATATGGCTAATTTGATTATTTATCATGGTATCTCTGAATATTTTGTCAATTAACAGAATTTATCTTCAACATGCAAAAAGCTAATTATATAACAAGAGAGGGCTATTTAGCACTCGATCGTGAACTAAAATATTTATGGAAAGAAGAAAGACCTAAAGTTACCCAAGCAGTATCGGATGCAGCTGCGCTTGGTGATCGCAGTGAAAATGCCGAATACATCTATGGCAAACGAAGGTTAAGAGAAATCGATAGACGAGTTCGTTTTCTAACCAAACGATTAGAAACACTGACAATTGTTGAGCCAGACCCTAGACAAGAAGGCAAAGTATTTTTTGGTGCATGGGTAAAATTAGAAGATGAAAATGGAAACTTATATGTTTATCGCATTGTAGGAGCGGATGAGTTTGATCCTAAAAAAAATTGGATATCTATCAACAGCCCTGTCGCAAGAGCACTAATAGGACATAAAGTCGATGATGAAATAGCCGTTATCACCCCAAATGGCAAAATGTTTTATTATATTGTAGGGATTAGCTATACTGACTTTGCCTCTTAAGTTGTGTGTTTCAAATTAAACAATCATGGTTTTTATTACTCTTAATCTGACATTCTATTGTCTATAAAATATGAGTAATTAAGTATATAATCATACCAATATTTACCATTTACTTAAGGGATTATGATTTCCGTCAATCAATTATACATCTATCCAATCAAATCGATTCAAGGTATAGAACTTACTAAAGCAAATACGGTCGATGGTGGCTTTGAGTACGATCGTATTTTGATGATTAGCGAGCCTGATGGTACATTTATTACAGCAAGGCAGTATCCACAGCTATTAAAACTGAGTGCTACCATCATTGGTAGCGAAGTCCATATCTCACATCCATCAACTACACCAATCAGCCTTAATCTAGATGAATTTTCAAGTTTACAAGAACCAACAGAAGTTTGGGGAAATCATTTCACTTCGCAAATTGCTCCTATAAGAGTGAATCAATTTTTTAGCCATATTCTTCAAAAAGATGTCCAACTGCGTTGGGTTGGGCATCAATTATCACGCAGAACAAAACGCTACCCAGAAGTGCCCGTTAGTTTTGCTGATGGTTATCCTTATTTGTTATTAAACAAAGCTTCATTTGATTATTTACAACATCAATGCCCAGAAAAACTCGATATTAGGCAATTTCGGGGAAATATTATTATCCATGGTGCACTACCTTTTGCTGAAGATGGTTGGAAGACAATTAAAATTGGCGAGGTGATTTTTGATATCGTTAAACCTTGTACTCGATGCGTACTAACAACAATGGATGTCAATTCTGCAAAACCATTAGCCAATAATGAACCGTTGAAAACATTACGTTATTTTAGAGCTGATGAACAAGGTCAAATTAATTTTGGTATGAATATGATTGCCCGAAATCATGGAACAATCTCAGTTCATGATAAAATAGAAATATTGGAAAGGCAAATAGCCAAAAACTATATTAAAACCTTTCCACCAGAAACAAAACGTGAAACACAACTTTGTACAATCACTTTTGAAGGAAAAACCATTAAAGGTAATAATAAGCAAACTATTTTAGAGCAGTTAGAACAGCATAAAATAGCATTACCTTATTCTTGTCGTTCGGCTGTTTGTGGACGTTGCTTAGTTATTTTGAGAAAGGGAGAAATAAGCGCATTAACTCAGTCAGCTGTAAAACGCAATAATCGAATTTTAGCTTGTAGTTGCGTTCCTAAAGGAGATATTATACTTGAACTAATCAAGAAATAGCTTTAAATTCAAAATTATCTAACACTGGTATTTGTGCAATTAATTTTTCCTCTACAGGCTTTAATCTATCATTCATCACCTTAATTGCTTCAGAAAACATAAACGTTTTGCTCATAGCAACAAAAGAAGGTTGCGCAATAATACAAAGCGAAGCATTTTCACCCGCCTCGACAATCATCAAATAAACCTTTTGCCCACCTTCTTGTAAACTTACCTCGACAACATCTGCGACTTTTGGAACGTATAGCATTGGCTGTTGAGAAAAATACCAGCTCTTGGGCATTTGAGGTTTCAAAAAATTAGCTGCCACAATCGCATTAATGGATAATTCAATTTTTTGTGCATCAGTCAAATCAAGTAACTGGCAACCATCACGAAATTGGTAATAAGACGTTGCATCGCTAACAGAAAATGAAAATTCACCAAAAACATCAGGAATTAACATTTTACTTGGATAACAAGAACGGAATAGCATTTCAGATGAAACTTCAAGCATTAGGCTATCGTATTCGCTGTCAAAATACCAACGCCAACAATCAGTCGGCCGAAAAGCCATTTTCATTGATATATTATCCTCGTCAATTAAATTAAATTAAATTAAATTAAATTAAATTTATTCAAAAAAATAACATAAATTAGTTAAAAAATAAATATAAAGTTAAAATAAAAATAGCTTAATTATTTAATTTTTAAATATTTTAAAGTTCAATCTAAAAGTTCAAAACTCTCTAAGTGGAATCTAATTTAGATCGATTTAGATAGTTTGATAGGATTTTTTATGCTAAAACAAACACTTTCTTTAAAATTTTAGACATAAAAAGGTGCTTTTCAGCACCCCTTCATTTATAAATCACTGTTAGCTTGCAACATTAATACGTTTCATATCAGTCATATAACTACGTAGTTTACGGCCGATTATTTCTATTGGATGATTACGAATTTCTTCATTCACATCGCGTAATTGTGCATTATCGACGCTATCTTCAGGAATTGCTTTACCAATATCACCTGATTGTAACATTGGCATAAATTTTTCTCTTAATAGCGGTACAGCGGCATTAGCAAATAGATAGTTACCATATTCAGCTGTGTCAGAAATTACTACATTCATTTCATATAGACGTTTACGCGCAATGGTATTAGCAATAAGTGGTAACTCATGTAACGATTCATAATAAGCTGATTCAGGTAAAATGCCAGATTCAAGCATAGTTTCGAACGCAAGTTCAACACCAGCTTTAACCATTGCAATCATCACTACTCCCTGATCAAAGTAAGCTTGTTCATCAATTTTACCTTGATATTCAGCGGCTTTTTCAAATGCAGTTTCGCCAGTTTCTTTACGCCATTTAAGTAGGTTAACATCATCATTTGCCCAGTCTTTCATCATGGTTGATGAAAATTCGCCAGATATAATATCATCCATGTGCTTACGGTAAAGATCCGTCATAATCACTTTCAATTCTTTTGCTAAAGCGTTTGCCCTTAATTTAGCTGGATTTGATAAACGATCCATCATCAAGGTAATTCCACCTTGTTTTAACGCTTCAGTGATTGTTTCCCAACCAAATTGAAGTAATTTACATGCATAAGCAGGATCGACACCATCTGCAACCAATTTATCAAAGCAAAGTAACGATCCGGTTTGTAACATACCACAAAGTATTGTTTGTTCACCCATTAAGTCTGACTTAACTTCAGCAACAAATGAAGATTGTAAAACACCAGCACGATGTCCACCAGTGGCCGCAGCCCATGCTTTAGCGATTGCTAAACCCTCACCTTTGGGATCGTTTTCTGGATGCACAGCGATCAGTGTCGGTACCCCAAAGCCACGTTTATACTCTTCACGCACTTCAGTCCCCGGGCATTTAGGTGCTACCATAACAACTGTGATATCAGAACGAATCTTTTCGCCCACTTCAACAATATTAAAACCATGAGAATAGCCTAGTGCTGAGCCTTGTTTCATTAGTGGTTGGACTGCTTTTACAACTGCTGAGTGCTGTTTATCTGGTGTTAAGTTAATAACAAGATCTGCTGTTGGAATTAATTCTTCATAACTTCCTACTTTAAAACCATTTTCAGTTGCCTTTTTCCATGATGCTCGTTTTTCAGCAATAGCTTCTTTACGTAATGCATAAGATATATCTAAACCTGAATCACGCATATTAAGACCTTGATTAAGACCTTGTGCTCCACAACCAACAATAACAATTTTTTTACCTTTTAAAAAGTGAGCTTCTGTTGCAAATTCATCACGAGCCATAAAACGGCATTGACCTAATTGTTCTAATTTTTCGCGTAAATTGAGTGTATTAAAATAGTTTGACATTATTCTCTCCAAGAGTTGAGTTATTCATAATCGACTATCAATCACTATATAGTACTTTTTATATTGCGAAAATTGATATATTTAAAATACAATATTGCATAAATTGCAACAACCTTGCTAAGTTAAGTACTTTCTTTTAATCTAAGCCACCCTCAATTTACCAATCAATCAATATGGATACTCGATATAAGCAAGCTAATAAAGAAGCTAAACTTTCGTTATTGTTAACTTTTATTTATCTTCTTGGATGGATTGTTTGTGCTTACTTTGTTAGCGATAATATAGGATTTTTAGGTCTTCCATTGTGGTTTGAACTATCTTGCATCATGGTACCTTTCGGTTTTGTATTACTTTGTTGGGTGGTTGTAAAATTTCAATTCAAAAACATTTCATTAGAACAAATTAAGTGATAAAACAATGCATTTGGATATTATTGTACCGCTTGTCATCTACCTTATTTTCGTGTTTGCGTTATCAATTTATGCATATATGAAACGCAAAAAGGTAAATCAATTTACTGATTACTTTATCGGTAATAGAACCATGGGTGGATTTTTACTAGCCATGACATTAGCTGCAACTTATATTAGTGCCAGCTCTTTCATTGGTGGCCCAGGTGCAGCCTATAAATTTGGTCTTGGTTGGGTATTATTGTCGATGATCCAAGTCCCAACAGTACTACTTTCACTTGGTATTTTAGGCAAAAAATTTGCCATTTTAGCGCGTAAATATAATGCAATAACCTTAAGTGACATGCTTTATGCTCACTATAAAAGTAAAGCCATCGTTTGGTTGGCTAGTATTGCATTAGTTGTTGCTTTTATTGGCGCTATGACAGTACAGTTTGTTGGTGGTGCACGATTACTGGAATCATCGGTTGGCATTTCTTACGATATCGGATTATTGATTTTTGGTATTGGTACCGTTATTTATACCGCTTTTGGCGGCTTTAGAGCGAGTATTTTAAATGATGCCTTCCAAGGTCTAGTAATGATAATTGGTGCTATCTTACTATTAACAGCGATTATCTATGCTGGTGGGGGTATAACAGCAATTATTCATCGTTTAAATGAAATCGATCCTGCACTACTCACACCACAAGGTCCTAATAATTTTATGGACTTTCCTTTTATGGCATCATTTTGGGTTTTAGTCTGCTTTGCCGTAGTTGGTTTACCTCATACAGCGGTTCGTTGCATGGCGTACAAAGATAGTAAAGCCGTACATCAAGGCATTATCATTGGTACGATTGTTGTCACAGTCATTATGTTGACCATGCACCTATCTGGCGCACTTGGTAGAGCGATTATTAGTGATTTAACAGTTCCAGATCAAATCGTTCCTACCCTAATAATTAACATCATGCCACCATTAGCGGCCGGTATCTTTTTAGCAGCTCCGCTTGCCGCAATTATGTCAACAATTAATGCCCAGTTACTACAAGTTTCATCAGTGATCATTAAAGACCTATTTTTAAGCATGAAGCATAGCAAAAGCTATAGTGATAAAATGTTAACGCGCATATCTGTTATCATCACCTTTATTTTTGGCGGATTACTTATTTTAGCAGCTTGGAATCCACCTGATATGATTATATGGTTAAATTTACTTGCTTTTGGTGGGCTTGAAGCCGTATTTTTATGGCCATTAGTGCTTGGACTTTATTGGAAAAAAGCCAATTCAACAGGTGCTTTATGTTCTATGTTTGCCGGCGCAATAAGCTATATTTTATTGGCGGCTTACAATATAAAGCTTTATGCTTTTCATCCGATTATCCCATCCTTAATTATTGGATTGGTGGTGTTTATCATTGCCAATATGTTTGGTAACACAGGAAAAAATTATGCCTTGGATTCAACTCAGAATTAATACAACTAACGATCTTGCCGAAAAAATTAGCGAACAATTAGAAGAGTCTGGCGCAGCCTCAGTCACGTTTCAAGACACTTATGATAATCCTGTTTTTGAACCATTACCAGGTGAAACAAAACTTTGGGGTAATACCGATGTAATTGGCCTATATGATGCCCAAACAGATATCGATGAATTAAAAGCAACATTAAATCTTGCTCAATATTCTTATAAGATTGAACAACTAGAAGATAAAGACTGGGAACGTGAATGGATGGATAACTTTCATCCTATGCAATTTGGTAAGCGACTTTGGATTTGCCCAAGTTGGCGCGATGTACCGGATGCAAATGCAGTCAATGTTATGTTAGATCCTGGTTTAGCTTTTGGCACAGGCACTCATCCCACTACTGCATTATGCTTAACTTGGCTTGATAGTTTAGATCTGAAAGATAAACTAGTAATTGATTACGGTTGTGGGTCTGGTATTTTAGCAATTGCAGCACTTAAATTAGGCGCAAAGCGGGTAATTGGTATCGATATTGATCCTCAAGCCATTCAAGCTAGCCGTGACAATGCGCTGCGTAATGATGTCAGCGAAAAGTTAGAACTTTATTTATCAAAAGATATCCCTGATAATTTACAAGCAGATATCCTTGTTGCCAATATTTTAGCCGGCCCATTAAAAGAACTTGAACCACATATAAGCAAATTAGTAAAACCACAAGGTAAGCTAGGCTTATCGGGTATTTTAGCAACTCAGTCACCAAGTGTTTTCACGGCTTATAAACCTCATTTTACATTAGATCCTGTTGTTGAACAGGAAGAGTGGTGCCGCATCACTGGTAAAAAAAATTAAAAAAATAACGTTACCCCCTTTTAAGTTAGAGAAAAAATGCGTAATATAGCCGGCCTTAATTTGCTTAACATTGGTGAAATTAAATTAAAAAATAATTTAATTGCTGCGCCAATGGCTGGAATCAGCGATAAACCATTTCGTAATTTGTGCTATCAGTTTGGTGCTGGTATGACAGTTTCAGAAATGTTTTTAGCAAATTCGGATGTTTGGCATACCGATAAATCAGCTCTGCGGATGGTTGCAAGCGAGGATATTGGTGTTCGTGCAGTACAAATTGTTGGTTCTGATCCCGACGAAATGGCTAGAGCTGCAGAATTTAACGTCAAACATGGCGCTCAATTGATTGATATCAATATGGGATGTCCAGCTAAAAAGGTCAATAAAAAATTGGCAGGATCTGCTTTAATGCAGTATCCAGAACTTATTAAAAAAATTTTGCAGAAAGTTGTCGGTGCAGTTGATGTTCCGGTAACATTAAAAACGCGGACTGGATGGAATAAAGATCATAGAAATTGCATAGAAATCGCACAAATTGCACAGGATTGTGGCATAAAGGCAATTACTATTCATGGACGAACTCGTGCTTGCTTATTCAATGGTGTGGCTGAATATGACTCTATTAAGGCAGTTAAAGAAAACGTTACGATTCCTGTAATTGCCAATGGGGATATTTGTACACCTGAACAGGCAAAAGATGTTTTTCAATATACGCAAGCTGATGCTATAATGATCGGCCGAGCGGCACAGGGGCGACCTTGGATATTTGAAGAAATTGCATTCTATTTAACACATGGACAGTTAAAAAATAATAAAACTATTGATGAAGTAGAACAAGTTGTATTGTCACATCTTGATGAACTTTATCAATTTTATGGAGAATACAAAGGATTAAGGATTGCCAGAAAGCATGTAAATTGGTACACCAAGAATTATGCTGACAGCGATCAATTCAGGCGCTTATTTAGTGTACTTAGCAATACAAGTGAGCAAGTAAACACTCTAAAAGCATTTTTTAGTCAAATTAGAAACAACCCAAAGAGTTAAGAATACTATGTCAGAACAACGCGTTACAGCTGCAGCACTTAAATTTACAACTGTAAATTCTCAGGACCAAATAACACAAAAGCCATTGCGAGATTCCGTAAAGCAAGCTTTAAAAAACTATTTATCGCAATTAAATGGTGAAGATCCTACAGATCTATATGATTTAGTGTTAGCTGAAGTTGAACATCCATTCCTTGATATGGTTATGCAATATACCCGTGGTAATCAAACCAGAGCTGCAAATATGCTTGGTATCAACCGAGGTACACTACGCAAAAAATTAAAACAATATGGAATGAGTTAATTAACTATTATTCCATTGTTAATATGACAAAAAAGCGCCTTTCTGTAAGGCGCTTTTTTGCTGATAAATAAAAACTTTAATGAATCCTTCATAAAATGAATAAAGATATTGCTAATGAATTTTTCATAAAAGTTTGCTAGAATACGGTGATTTTTTCAATTATTTAATCTGGAGAATTTTATGGCAGGTCATAGTAAATGGGCCAATACCAAACACCGCAAAGCAGCACAAGATGCAAAACGCGGAAAAATCTTTACCAAAATTATTCGTGAGTTGGTAACAGCAGCAAAACTTGGTGGTGGCGATCCAGCGTCAAATCCACGACTACGCGCTGCAATGGATAAAGCATTATCGAATAATATGACTCGAGATACCATGAATCGAGCCGTTGCTCGTGGTGTTGGCGGTGAAGATGATAGCAATATGGAAACGATTATTTATGAAGGCTATGGTCCCGCAGGTACAGCTGTCATGGTTGAATGTTTAAGTGATAACCGAAACCGTACGGTATCAGAAGTGCGTCACGCCTTTACTAAATCAGGTGGTAATTTAGGTACTGATGGCTCAGTTTCATATTTATTCACTAAAAAAGGGGTTATTTCATACCCTGTTGGCACAGACGAAGATAAAATCATGGACGCAGCACTTGAAGCAGGTGCTGATGATGTTGTAACTTATGATGATGGTGCTATTGATGTATTTACTACACCAGAAACTTTTGGTGAAGTTAAAGATGCACTTGATGCAGCAGGTTTAGTTGCCGAAGCGGCTGAAGTATCTATGATTCCATCAACAAAAGTGGATCTTGATATTGAATCTGCACCAAAGCTATTACGTTTAATTGATATGCTTGAAGATTGTGATGATGTTCAAGAAGTTTACCATAATGGTGAAGTTTCAGATGAGGTAGCAGCAACACTCTAATGGCCATTATTCTTGGCATCGATCCTGGCTCTCGTTTGACGGGTTACGGCGTAATTCAACAAACGGGACGTCAACTCACTTACCTTGGCAGCGGATGCATTCGTACTGCAGTTGATGATTTACCTACCCGTTTAAAACGCGTATATGCTGGTGTTGGTGAAATTATATTACAATTCCAACCAGATATGTTTGCTATTGAACAAGTGTTTATGGCTCGTAATGCTGACTCCGCATTGAAATTAGGCCAAGCAAGGGGAGCTGCAATTGTCGCAGCAGTTAATAATAATCTACCTGTTTTTGAATATGCTGCTCGTTTAGTTAAGCAGTGCGTAGTAGGAACAGGCGCTGCCGATAAAAAACAAGTGCAACATATGGTCAAATTATTATTAAAGCTACCGGCTAGTCCTCAAGCCGATGCTGCCGATGCTTTGGCCATAGCAATAACCCATGCCCACACCAGTCAACAGCTGATAAAGTCTCGTAAGTAAAATTTGAAGAATTTCAATGTTATCTGATTATTAGGGAACACAATTGTTTCAACTAATCGAAAAGAGCCATAAAATACTTTTATAATATTTTCACAAAAAGTAGTAAAACAGAGCTAATAATATATTTGCTTTACAAATTTTTACCTACATACCTTTTTATTATTTTTCAACAACAAAAGAAGCTAAGTATAATATTATTGATTAGTATCTTGTTGATTAGTTTCTTCACTATTACGATCTGTTTTTCCTTTAATTTTCTTAATATTTTCAGTTGCAACAGATGCCATTCTTCCCATTGTATCTCTTAGGATTTTTCCATCATCAGTTTTAAATGAAGTAAGTTGTTCTATTCCATTCTCATCCACTTCAAAATACGTAGCTTCAACAAATCCAAATTTGCTTGCATAAAATAAATGAGGAATACTCCCACGAGTCGAATTATAGATTTGAACAGCTGCATTGTACGCCTCTCTTCTTTTTAAGATAGTATTTTCAATTTCATCAAGTTGCACCATTAATTGTTGATAGGTTGAGTTTGCTTTTAAATCAGGAAAACGGTTAGCTAACATTTGAACATTGCCTATAACGCGAGAAGTTTCAGAGGCAACAGCATTTGCACTAGCAACTCCATCACTCTCAGTAATATTAAAATGAGTTAGCTTCTCGTGATCACCATAACTAGACGCTATATCAGACAATCTTTGTGCTATATCATGTCTTTTCTTTATTGTCACATAAATATTTGATTGCTTCTGTTTTACATTTTCAGCTAAACCTCTTAGTTTGTTGTATGAAAAGAATAGCCAACCTAAAATTAGGATTAAGATAAATATTATTAACATATTTGAGTACCTTATTTATAAATAAGTTTCTATAATTAAAATGTTTGGCATCCTCCATTCTTCAATGGATAGAAGAACATCAATGAAATTTGACTGCTGTTAATTTACCTTTGATAAACCACTATTAATAATATAAATATTTAGTTTATATTCTCGTCGAAAGTATACCATATACTGATTTTATTTAGCTAATATCACACAAATTATTATAAGCTGTTCAACGTAACACTGAGTCTTTAATTTATTAACTTATTATAAAATAACAATTTATTGTAATATGGTTATATCCAACCCTCAATTACTTTATGCAAAGCATAAAAATGCGCTAATCTCAAATAGCGCATTTTAAATTCAATTATTTTATTCTAAAGCTATTATAAAAATAATCGGCTCAATTAAGTGTAAAAAATATTTTTGTTCATCCTTATGCATAGCAAAAGCTAGATAGGTATAAGCGTTTTATATTAATTTACATATAAATCATTTAAGCGTATTTTTCCTACTTAATAGAACTGGTTTATTTTTATGCTTCGTAAATAGTTTTGTTACAAATAAGAAAAACAATGGTACATAAAATATAGCTAAAAACGTTGCAGTTAACATACCACCAATTACACCAGTACCTACTGCATTTTGACTTGCAGAACCTGCTCCAGTATTTAATGCCAATGGTAAAACACCTAGAATAAAGGCAAATGAAGTCATTAAAATTGGACGCAATCGTAAACGACAAGCTTCAAGTGTTGCATCAATTAACGATTTACCTTCTTTTTCAATCGCATCTTTGGCAAATTCTACAATCAAGATAGCATTTTTGGCTGATAGCCCCATTGTTGTCAATAACCCCACGATAAAGTAAATATCGTTATCAAGACCTCTAAACATCGTTGCAAACACAGTACCTAAGATTCCAAGAGGAATAACAAATAAGATCGAAATTGGCACAGTCCAACTTTCGTATAAGGCTGCTAATGACAAGAACACCACAATAATTGAAACAATGTAAAGTGTCGTTGTTTGTGAGCCTGTTTGGCGTTCTTGATAAGAAATACCTGTCCAATCAAAGGTAAATCCTTTTGGCAAATTTTTTGATAATTCTTCCATCACTGCCATTGCTTGTCCAGAACTTAGACCTGGAGCAGCCGAACCGCTTATCTCCATTGCAGCCACACCATCATAACGAACTAGTGATGGCGAACCATAGGTTTTAGTCGTGGTAGCAAAAGCATCATATGGAACCATTTCACCATTTTTATTTTTCACATGCCAATAACTAAAATCATCTGGCAACATACGATATGGTGCATCAGATTGCAGGTATACTTTTTTAACTCGGTTATTATAAACAAAATCATCAATATAAGCAGAGCCTAAAGCTGTCGACAATACAGTATTTACTGAATTTACCGAAACGCCCAATGCTTGTGCTGCTTCAAAATCAACATTAATTTTGTACTGTGGAACATCTAGCATACTTCCAGGTCTAACTTGTTGTAGTTTTGGATGATGAGAAGCTTGCCCCAACATTTGAAAAAATGCACCTACCAATGCATCATGACCATAACTAGCCGTATCTTTTAGAACATAAGAAAAGCCATTAGCCATACCTAATGCAGGAACAGCTGGCAAGTTGGTAACAATTACTCGCCCTTCAGTTATAGTAGAAGCAAATCCCCAACCACTAGCAACTAAAGCATCAATTTTTTGATCAGCGCGTTTACGTTCACCCCAATTTTTTAAGCGAACAAAGCCAAGTCCCATGTTTTGTCCACGCCCTACCATGCTAAATCCAGCAACAGTAAATATTTCTTCGACAGAATCAGCTTTTTGCTCGGTATAAAATTTTGCAGTTTTATTTAATACCGACATGGTTTGTTCTAATGTCGAGCCTGGTGGTAACTCAACCATAACCAAAAGCACTCCCTGATCCTCATTAGGTAAAAATCCAGTGGGTAAACGGTTAAAACCAAAAATTAAACCAATGAGAATTAAGGCATAACAAACAAATGTAATCAATGGATAACGAATAACCTTAATTACGCCTTTTTCATAAGAACGTAAGCCCTTTTCATAAAAATTGTTAAACCATTCGAAGAATTTTTTGGAACCGACAGAACACCAACTAAATGGCGGTATAGATTCTAATTTTTCACCTAGTGAAGACTTTCTTACTTTACTTTTAGATGGTGCTTTTAAAATCTGAACGCAAAGTGCAGGTGTTAACACAATTGCCATTAAGACGGATAATGCCATTGCAGTTACAATGGTAATTGAGAACTGACGATAAATTCCACCTGCGGCACCACCATAAAAAGCCATCGGCACAAACACGGCCGATAATACAACAGCAATACCAACCAATGCCGATGTAATTTGTTCCATCGATTTAACTGTTGCATCATAAGGCGATAAACCTTCCTCATGCATAATACGCTCAACGTTTTCAATAACAACTATCGCATCATCAACCAATAAGCCGATAGCCAGTACCATCGCGAACATTGATAACGTGTTAATAGTAAATCCACAAATATACAAAATTGCAAATGTACCTAACAATACAACTGGTACGGTAATGGTAGGAATCAGTGTCGAGCGTAGGTTTTGTAAAAACACATACATGACAATAACAACCAAAATGATAGCTTCAACTAATGTGTGAATTACATTATTAATAGAAAGCTTAACAAATGGTGTGGTATCGTATGGGAAAGAATATTTAATATCTTCAGGAAAGATTTTAGATAACTCCACTAGTTTTTTATCAACCTTATCTGACGTATCTAATTGATTAGCACCTGTTGCTAAATATACCCCTAAACCAGCTGAAGCATTACCGTTATAAAGCGAAATAAAGTTATAATCAGATGCACCAATTTCAACTGTGGCTACATCTTTTAATAAAATATTAGAGCCATCGGTATTAACTCGAACAAGAATATGTTGGAATTGTTCCGGTGTTTTTAAACGCGATTGTGCAGTAATTGTAGCATTAAGTTCTTGTCCGTCTGTTGATGGCAAAGCACCTAATTGCCCTGCTGTCACCTGAGCATTTTGCGCTTGAATAGCAGCTATGATTTCTTCAATGGATAAATTAAAATAGGTCAATTTATTGGGATCAAGCCAAATACGCATTGCATATTCAGAACCAAATAATTGTGTATCACCAACACCTTGCACTCGTCGAATTTGATCTTGTACTGTTGAATAAACAAAGTCAGCAATATCCGCTTGAGTTTTTTGTGGATTGGTTGAATAAAAACCAACGACCTTTAAAAAACTAGTGTTGTTTTTAGCAACAGAAACACCATTTTTCTGCACACTTTCTGGTAGTCGTGATTTAATGCTTTCAACTTTATTTAACACTTGCACCTGAGCAAAATCGGGATTAGTGCCAGGCGCAAAGGTTAACGTTGTTTGAACAACACCTTGTGCACTACTGGTTGATTTCATATAAATGAGATTATCTAATCCTGTTAAATTCTGCTCAATTAACTGAGTAACCGTATTTTCGATAGTCTGTGCATCGGCACCTGGATAAACTGCACTAACAGTAACTGCTGGTGGAGCAATATCAGGATACTGTTCAACAGCTAACAGCTTTATACATAACGCGCCTCCCAGCATCATCATGATAGCAATTACCCATGCAAAAACAGGTCTATCAATAAAAAACTTAGCCATAATTAAATCTACCCCTGTTTTATTTCACACTGTTTTTGATGATATTATTTAATTGCTCTTGCGAAAGTTTACCAGGATGTCCGACTTTCTCTACTTTCATAGGTGGTGTATCTGCTTTGGCGCTCTCGACAGAAGTTAAATTAAGTAATCCTGTAATAATAACCTCTTCACCAACGTTAATTCCTTTTGTAACAACCCAATAACCACCTATACCAGTGTATACTTGGATATCTTGTCGATATTCCACTGTATTATCAGGCCTTAAGATTTTTGCGGTATATTGCCCTAACTTATTACTGGTAATTCCTTGTTGTGGAACAAGTATAGCATTTTTGATATAACCTAATGTCATTTGTGGCTTAACAAACATACCTGGTAAAATTTTGCCTTCAGCGTTTGTGAACTGTGAGCGCAACGTTACAGTACCCGTTGTTTCATTAACCGTCATATCAGAAAATTTCACACTGCCTGGATAAGCGTATTTAGAACCATCATTAAAGTATAATTCAACATTGTTACCTTTAACTGGTTCATAAATTACGTTTTCATCTTGAAGATATTTATTGTAGCGAGTAGCCGCTTCGGTCATATCAACATAAATTGGGTCTAGTTGTTGAACTAGGGCTAGTGGTGTTGATTGGCCAGCCGCAACTAATGCTCCCTCAGTAACACTTGACTTACCTATATATCCATCAATTGGCGAATATACTTTTGTATAGTCTAAATTCACTTTAGCGGTATGCTCCGCCGCTTGTGCAACTAATACAGCCGCTTCAGCCTGTTTAGCATCCGCCGCTGCTTTATCATAATCTTGTTGACTGATTGATTTAGTATTTAACAGCCCAGCATAACGTTTAAGAGTAAGTTGTGCAATGTTTGCATTGGCTTTAGCACTAGCTACACTTGCAACAGCACTGTCATAATTAGCTTGGTAAATAGCGGGATCAATTTGATAAAGTGACTGCCCAGATTTAACATTTGAGCTTTCATCAAATTCTCGTTTTAATATAATACCGCTAACTTGAGGTCTAATTTCAGCAATTTGAGACGCAACAACACGGCCAGGTAAACTAATCTTTAATGTGTAGTTTAATGGTTCAACTTTAAATACTGTTACTTTCGGTAATTGATTCTTACCGTTTTGTGATTTACCATTATCACAACTTGTTAATAAAAGTAGGCTGGCGCACGCCACGGGCAAGGCTAATAATAGCTTGTTAAATCTCATAAAAAATGACCTCAGTGAACTTAATCGTTATCTTTTTAAAAATAATAGTTTTTATTCAAACGTGACCAGAGATTTTACAAAAAATATGCATAGATTGTAAGTAACTTTACATGTTAATAGCACGGAGTTCTAAAAATTTGCTAACTAAATTATGATATTAAAAAAATATATTGATAATTATGAATATTGCCAGAAATCAAGTAATATATATTAATTAATTTTTAGTGCTATAACGTATCTTAAAGAAGATGTTATACTAAAGATCAAAGTGCGGTTGCTTTAATGAAGATTAATCTAAATTTTTAAAGAAGTTAAAATTTACATTGCTGTACTCCGTAATCATTTTTTTCAAAATATGATTGAATAATTTAGGTCTATATTTAATTTAATACAGAGATGGTTATTATGGATAATTTACGTATTGTTCTAATTGTTGTTGCATCCTTGGTCATTATTGCATTGCTCATCCATGGGTTTTGGATCAATAAAAAAGAACGTTCTTCACTTTTTAGTTCAGATAAAGAAGAAAAATTTGTACAAAACACTCAACAATCTCAAGGCTTCGCTATGAATAGTATAGAAGAAGATGATGTAATTTTACTCAAGCCCAACACAATAAAAAATAATGAAAGTCTTGAAAAAAATAGAGTAATTAATGATGATGCCGTAGAAGAACAAGAAAATGTACCTCAACAAGTAGATCTATTTGTTGATAATGATAGCCAACAAGAAGTTAATACTGATACGGAAAAAGAACCTGTTATCAACGTTAATCGTGATCTTTTTGAAGATGAAAAATTAGACGAAAAACAACTTGATTTAACCCAAACAACAAAAGAAAACCAAGTAAATACTGATAGCGAACCCCAGCCTAATGACAAATCTAAAAAGCCAAATATTGACGACAAGCAATCTACTACTGAAATTATCGTGTTAAACATCACAGGCCTTAACGGAAAACTCCTACAAGGAGACGTATTACTTGCTAGTATTATGCAATCAGGTTTTCAATTTGGTGACATGCGGATTTTCCACCGTCATGTGGATCCTGCTGGTAATGGTCCAACATTATTTAGTTTAGCCAATATGGTCACACCAGGCTATTTAGATCCAGAAACAATGCATGAATTTACTACACCTGGCGTATCTATTTTTATGATTGCACCGACTGAGGGTAACAACCAACAAAATTTCAAATTAATGTTACAAACAGCACAACGCATAGCGGATGATGTTGACGGTGTCGTATTAGATGATGAACATCACATGCTGACACCACAAAAAATCAACAGTTACAAAGATCGCATTAAAAAAGCCTGTAACGAGATTTAACCGCGATATTTTCAATAAAGTTTTAACAAAATTCCACCAACTTAGGTTGGTGGTTATAAATAGATATTGCTGTAAAATATTTACTTAAATGATTTAATTTATCTATGCATTATTTACAGTTAGATTAATGCAATTGTAATGATATTCCCAAAACCTACGTTTTAATTAAGAGCCTATTATCATGTCACTATCGAATAAAAACGAAAATTCAGCAAATTTATCTGAATCGATTAAAGATATAACAGAACAATTGACCTCACTACGAAACCTAATTAGGCACCATGAGTACTGTTATTATGTACTTGATACACCCGAAATTCCCGATGTTGAATATGATAAACTAATAAAACAGCTGCAAACATTAGAACAACAGCATCCAACGCTTATTACGTCCGACTCACCAACCCAACGAGTTGGTGGTTCACCATTAGCACAATTTGCATCTATCAAACACGAAATGCCCATGCTATCACTCGATAATGTGTTTGATGATGCTAGTTTTATTGCATTTAATAAAAGAGTTAAAGATCGGCTTCATTTAAGCGACGCTCAACATGTTGAATATTGTTGTGAGCTCAAACTTGATGGACTTGCCGTTAGCCTACTTTATGAAAATGGCCACTTTATACAAGCTGCAACTCGAGGTGATGGCACAACAGGAGAAGACATAACAGCAAATGTAAGAACCATCAAAACAATTCCACTAGTTCTAAGGGGCAACAACATTCCTACTCGATTAGAAGTCCGTGGTGAAGTATTTATGACACATAAAGGCTTCGAAAAACTCAACACAGAAGCCGAAAAGCGAAACGAGAAAGTATTTGCCAATCCGCGTAATGCTGCTGCTGGATCATTAAGACAGTTGGATCCTAAAATTACCGCAAAAAGACCTTTAACATTCTTTTGTTACGGTGTGGGTATTATCGAAGGCACTACGTTACCTAATACTCACTATGACCGCTTAATGCAATTTAAAGCTTGGGGATTACCGGTTAGTGATAAAGTTCAAAAACGTCAAGGCGCACAGGCTGCTTTAGATTATTTTAAACAAATTGGCGAGCAACGTATGTCGTTAGACTTTGATATTGACGGTGTGGTTATCAAAGTTAATAGCATTGAACAACAAAAAGAACTTGGCTTTGTTGCTCGTGCACCAAGATGGGCAACTGCATTTAAATTCCCTGCTCAAGAGGAAATCACACAATTAAACAAGGTAGACTTTCAAGTTGGACGAACAGGCGCAATTACACCAGTTGCAAGACTTGAACCAGTTTCAGTCGCTGGTGTTATTGTTAGCAATGCGACATTACATAATAGTGATGAAATTACACGATTAGGCATTAGGGAAGGCGACTATGTAACAGTACGCCGAGCAGGTGATGTTATTCCTAAAATTGTCGCTGTCATATTGGATAGAAGACCTGCGGACACAAAAGAAATCATATTCCCAACTCACTGTCCTATTTGTGGATCACAAATAGTGCGAGACGAAGGCCAAGCTGTATCGCGCTGTGCCGGCGGACTAATTTGCCCAGCACAACGTAAAGAAGCCTTAAAACATTTTGTTTCAAGGCGGGCTATGAATATTGATGGTATGGGGGATAAAATCATTGAACAATTGGTGGATAAAGATTATGTCAAAACCCCAGTAGATCTTTATAAACTTAATCTACCAACACTATGTAGTTTGGACAAAATTGGCGAAAAATCTGCCAATAATTTATTAAATGCATTAGAGGCCTCTAAAAATACCACATTAAGCCGTTTTATATTTGCGCTTGGAATTCCAAATGTAGGAGAAGTTACTGCCGAAAATTTGGTTAATCAACTAGGCAGTTTATCGGCAATCGAAAACGCTTCACTTGAACAATTACAAATGGTAAACGATATAGGCGTCGTTATTGCCGAAAGCATTATAGACTTTTTCCAAGAACCACATAATCGCAACGTAATAGATCAACTAACTAGCGATAAAATTGGCATTCACTGGCAAGATGTTAACCCGCAAATACAAGCAACCGATACAAACTCACCCTTTTCAGGTAAAACTATCGTATTAACCGGTACTTTATCTATTTTAACCCGTGATGAAGCCAAAAATAGATTAAAGCAGTTAGGCGCAAAAGTAACAGGCAGTGTATCAAAAAATACCGATCTCGTGATTGCTGGAGAAGCCGCTGGTTCTAAACTTACTAAAGCCCAAGAACTGGGAATAAAAGTTATTGACGAGCAAGAAATGGTAAATTTACTTGCCGAGTAAATATAAAATCCATTGGTACTTATTAGCAGATTGATTAAAATAACAAGCAAAAAACAAGGAGGACATTATGCCTTTACTAGATAGTTTTAAAGTCGATCATACCAAAATGAAAGCTCCTTTTGTGCGAATTGCCAAAACCATGGCAACCCCAAAAGGTGATGATATTACGGTGTTTGATCTACGCTTTACCATTCCCAACAAAGACAATCTGCCAGAAAAAGGGATTCATACATTAGAGCATTTATTTGCAGGCTTTATGCGCGATCATCTCAACAGTGATAAAGTTGAAATAATCGATATTTCACCAATGGGGTGCCGTACTGGTTTTTACATGAGCGTAATTGGTCAACCCGATGAAGAATTAGTCGTTGATGCATGGCTCAAATCAATGCATGATGTATTAGACGTTAAATCGCAAAATCAAATTCCAGAATTAAATGAATATCAATGTGGTACTTATAAAATGCACTCATTAGATGAAGCCAAAGCCATTGCCGAACAAATTATAAAATCCGGTATTGGCGTCTGTCATAATGATGAAATCGCATTGACAGATGAACAACTTGCCCAAATTAATCATCACTAGGAGGTATTTATGCCAAATGTCGTGATCGACTTTTTAGAAGGACGCACTATAGAGCAAAAGAGAGAAATGGCAAAACGCGTAACTAATGCCATTGTCGAAACCCTCAATTGCAAACCAGAAGCCGTACAAATCATCATGCACGAAATATCTAAAGATCAGATTGCTAACGGTGGCGTGTTGCGCAGTGATAAAGATTGATTTTAACGTGGTCAAATAATGGGAAAAATAACAATAAGTTAAAATTCCTTTTTGTATATCAAGCTCCATAAAAAATCTCAAAATAGAAAATATATTTTGAGATTTTTTATTCCAACATTTTTACTATCTTAGATAAAATCCATCACAAATAAACAACTCACTATTTAACCAAGCGATTAATGTTTACAATTGCCGTGATGCAGATGGAGCAAATGCCCCATTTTATTCACTTTGGTTTCTAAATAGTGTTCATTATTCGGATTTTCGCCAACTTCCAATGGCTCTCGTTGCGTAATTTTAATGCCAGACTGCTCAAGCACTCTTATTTTTTCTGGGTTATTGGTTAACAAGCGAATTTGTGATACCCCTAATAAAGTCAGTATGTCTGCACATAAAGTAAAATCTCGTTCATCCGCCGCAAAACCTAATTGCTCATTAGCTTCAACCGTATCTAAACCTTGATCTTGCAATGCATAAGCTCTAATTTTATTCAATAAACCAATATTGCGCCCTTCTTGACGATGATAAATTAAAATCCCTTTACCTTCTTTTGCAATTTGTTTTAAGGCAGCTTCTAACTGAAAGCCACAATCACAGCGTAAACTAAAAAGCGCATCACCAGTTAAGCATTCAGAATGAATTCTTGTAAGCACTGGTGTATCACCAGATATATCGCCAAATACCAATGCTACATGATCCTTTTTTGTTGCAATTTCTTCAAATCCAACAATAGTGAAACATCCCCATGGCGTTGGCAGTTTCGCTTGTGCAACACGTTTTAATTGCATTATTGTCTCCGTTTTAAATAAAACATAGCTAAGATTTTATAAAAATAAATCTATCTTTTATGCTAAAATATTAAGCAATTTGTACTTAATTGAGTTTATAAATGGGGTTAGTAATAAAAAAAACAATAGCCATATTGGCTATTTTCTTAGTTGTTCCTTTAGTTATTATAGCCATAAATTGGCATTGGCAACCAGCGTCATTAAATGATACATCTAAATATTTATTCGTAATAACTGAAACAGCAAGTTTTCCTTGGGCAATAATTACATCGACAATTTTATTCTTAGTATTTTGTCTATTATTATCCAGTAAAATGAAAAAAAAAATTATATTATTATGGTTGCTTCTTGTTAGTGCAATATTAAGTGGGCAGGCAATTAAAAGTTTTTTAAAATCGCAGACAGCCGAATCAAGACCTTATGTACTTTGGATAGCAAAAGAATTTAAGATTAGTAACCAACAATTTTATTCGAAATCGGAATCAGAAAGAAAAGAACTTATTCAGCAGTTATTTAAAAATTCATCCACAATTCCAAGTTGGTTATCTAACCACTGGAAAAATGAAACTGGATTTGCTTTTCCTTCTGGACATACTTTATTTGCTGTAACTTGGGCATTTTTAGCTTTAACATTACTTAAATTGAAGCAGCATTATGTGATAGTATCAATTACTATTATTTGGTCGATATTAATTGAAATTAGCCGGCTATTATTAGGCATGCACAGTCCAATTGATCTAATAACAAGCATATTAATCGCTTGGATAATTTCATTAATCAGCTATTTTTATGCTAGAAAATGGCATATAGTAGACAAATAATTTTTAAATATTATTTTTGAAAAACTGCCATTTATTACAGGCGGATTTTATTTTTGAATGTCATTGATAACTGTTTAACTAATCAAAGCAATTTGTATAAACAGTCTAGTATAATAACCAAAACGTTTAATTAAAAATAAAAAGAAAGGTCAACATTATGAAGTTTGTTATATCAATTTTATTGATAATTATCATCTTTGCTATCTCAATAGCAATAGGTTCAGCTAATGATCAAATCGTAACTTTTAATTATTTGGTGGCTAAAACTGACCTCCGCTTATCGGTGTTATTAGCCATTTTATTTGGTTCGGGTTTTATTGTCGGTTGGATACTAACAGGCATCTTCTTTTTAAAAGCTAAATTTCAACACTCATCAACAAAACGTAAACTGAGCAAATTACAAAAAAAATATGATGAAGATATGGCTAATCATCAACAAATACACTTAACTAAAAGCAATTAAGAATAGGTTACTATGTTTGAACTGTTATTTCTGTTACTTCCTATCGCCGCCGGATACGGTTGGTATATGGGAGACAGAAATGCAAAACAAAAATATCTAAATCAATCTAATCGGCTATCGCGTGAATATGTAGATGGTTTAAATTTTCTATTGTCTAACCAAAAAGATAAAGCTGTCGATCTTTTCTTAGACTTGTTAAAAGAAGACGATGGTACACTTGAAGCACATTTAACATTAGGCAATCTATTTCGCTCTCGGGGTGAACTTGACAGAGCGATACACATCCACCAAGCATTGTTAGAAAGCTCATCTTTAACATTTGAACAACGATTATTAGCTATTCAACAACTAGGGCGGGATTATATGGTTGCAGGCCTTTACGATCGTGCCGAGGAGATGTTTTTGCAACTCATTGATGAAGAAGACTTTCAACAATACGCACTACAGCAACTTATCATCATATACCAATCAACCAGTGAATGGATAAATGCCATCAATATGGCAACTAAATTGGTCAAACTTGGCAATGAAAAATACAAAACCGATATCGCACAATTTTATTGTGAATTAGCGTCACAAGCTATTGCTAATGATGACCTTGATAAAGCAAATGGTCTATTACAAAAATCAGCAATGGCAGATGCTAAATGTGCTCGCACTTCGCTCATGTTGGGTCGAGTTTTTATGGTACAAGATAAAACAGAACAAGCTATCCAATCTTTTCAACAAATATTGCAACAAGACAAAGCCTTTATTGGCGAAGCACTACCTTTATTAAAAGAGTGCTATTTAATACTAAATAACCAACATGAATTTCAGCAATTTTTACAATTATGTGTCGATCAAGATACCGGTAATGTAGCCGAATTGATGCTTGCTGATCTTATTGAAAAACAAAAAGGCTTAGATGCTGCACAATACTTTATGTATCGTGAATTACTTAAACATCCTAACTTAAAGGGATTTTATCGATTAATGAACTATCATGTTGCTGATGCAGAACAAGGTAAAGCCAAAGAAAGCCTTTTACTTTTAAGAAACATGGTTGGCGAACAAATAAAAACTGTGCCCAATTATCGATGCCAAAAATGTGGATTCACGGTTAACTCAATCTACTGGTTATGCCCTGCTTGCCGTTCGTGGTCTACAATAAAACCTGTTCGTGATTTTGAACAACATTCAGATAAATAAAAAAGAGATTTTTATGTTTTTAATTGACTCTCACTGCCATTTAGATAGTTTAGACCTTAGTGCTAAATCTATCAAAGATGTTTTACAAGAAGCTTCCAAAAACGACGTTAAACATTGCCTAAGCGTGGCAACAACGCTGTCGGGCTATGAAACCATGAAACAAAAGCTTACACCTTATCAAAAACAATGCTCTTTTTCTTGTGGAATTCACCCACTTAACCTTGATGACGAAATATACGATGCCGAGCGCTTTCAAAACTTAGCCCAAGAAGATAACGTCATAGCACTAGGTGAAACTGGTCTTGACTATTATTACCAACAAGATAATTTTGAGCAACAACAAGAGAATTTTAAAGAACATATTCGATTAGGTCGAAAATTAAGTAAACCCGTCATTGTCCATACACGTAATGCCAAAGAAGATACCTTAAAAATCTTAAAAGATGAGCATGTTCATTCAGGCGTGTTGCACTGTTTTACAGAAGATATCGAAACAGCAAAACAACTATTAGATATCGGTTTTTATATCTCATTTTCAGGAATAATCACCTTTAAAAATGCCGAAGCTCTACGAGAAGTTGCCAAATATGTACCGCTTGATCGTATCTTGGTCGAAACCGACTCACCTTACCTTGCTCCCGTTCCATACCGAGGCAAAGAAAACCAACCCGCTTATGTTCGCGAAGTGGCACAATATTTATCCGCTTTAAAAGGTGTCTGTTTAGAAGAGATAGCACAAAAGACTACATCTAACTTTTGTCAATTATTCAATCTTCAAGGAAAATTAAATGAATTATAAGTTAGCTATTGATTGGGATGATTTTTTAACAAACTATTGGCAAAAAAAACCGGTAATCCTACGCAAAGCATTTGCAGATTTTATTGATCCCATTACACCAGACGAACTAGCGGGTTTAGCGATGGAAGAAGAAATCGATAGCCGAATTGTTTCTAATAAAGATGGTGTTTGGGATGCTAGATTTGGGCCATTTGCTCAATATGATAACTTAGGCGAAGATCATTGGAGTTTGCTAGTACAAGCTGTTGATCACTGGCACGAACAAGCTGCCACACTACTTGAGCCTTTTAAATGCATGCCACAATGGCAATTTGATGATCTAATGATTTCTTACGCAACACAAGGTGCTGGCGTTGGGCCGCATATCGATAATTATGATGTGTTTATCATTCAAGGCATGGGCAGCAGACGTTGGCAAGTTGGCGATCGTAACCAACATTATAAACAATTTAATGCACACAAAGCATTATTGCATGTTGAAGAATATCAACCCATCATTGACGAAGAAATCACTGCTGGAGACATCTTATACATTCCACTAGGTTGCCCACATAATGGCACATCCATTGGTGAATCACTCAGTTATTCTGTTGGTTTTATGACACGAACCTCACAAGAGTTATTAAGTAGCTTTGCAGATTATGTCATTGATAATCTGCCAAATGGTATTTATTATCAAGATCCAAATTTAAAACGACCTAAAGATCCATACCAAGTTCAGCCTTATGAACTAACAAAACTACAAGATCAAATCATCGATTTAATCAAAAAACCTGAGTTATTTAACGATTGGTTCGGTAAACACATTACACTACCAATGCACGATTTAAATATTGTGCCAGTTGAACCACCATACGATTATAACGAATTTGAATCACTGCTAAAAACTGGAGAAAAACTACACCGAGTACAGAGTATTCGAATCCTTAAGGTGGGCGATTGTGGCTACATCCATGGCGAACAAATTAATCTACCTATGCCCGTCATTGATCTTCTTTGTAAAACTGAAACACTCTATTACGAGCAGTTACAAGATAAAAACACACTGCAAGTCATGCACGATTTTGTGAACAAAGGCTATTGGTACTTTGCCGAAGAGTAACATACCATCTCTGCCGATAATAAAATCGGCAGATAAAACGACTATTTAGTGCTTTAAGCTTGGCTTTTTTTAACTTTTAAGGATATACTTGCCCCGCTTTAATTTACCCGCCGTTTAATCAAAAATTAAACATCATAAAATGGAAATTTTAAGTAACTATCTAATTTTAAAAACTAGAGGTATACATGAAAACCGAAGCAAACGCAGCCCTGCAAGCAGAAAGTGAAAGCAAATGCACAACCCCATATCAAAAAAGAACTCTATTTGCATCCACCGTTGGTTACGCACTAGATGGCATGGATATGATGATTTTAGGTGTTTGTTTTAGTCTAATTTCAGTCAGCTTCAACTTAACAAAAACAGATTTAGGCACTTTAACCTCAGTAACCTTACTTGGCGCCGTATTAGGTGGCATTTTATTTGGTATACTTGCCGATAAATATGGTCGAGTAAGAGTCTTTTCATGGACTATTTTAATATTTTCTCTTTTTACTGGATTATGTGCAATTTCACCTAATTACGAATGCTTTTTAATATTTCGCTTTTTAAGTGGACTTGGCCTGGGTGGTGAATTTGGGATAGGAATGACTTTAGTTTCTGAAAGCTGGCCTAAAAATAAACGCTCAAGAGCAACATCTATTGTTGCATTAGGTTTTCAAGTCGGCATTATTTTAGCTGCACTAACCGTCAATTTTATTGGCGAAATTTATGGTTGGCGCTGGGCTTTTGCGATGGGCGTGCTACCTGCGCTATTTGTTGCATGGACACGTAAAGGTCTAAAAGAACCAGAAATCTGGCAAAATCTAAAAGACCAAAATAAAAACAAAATAGCCGTTGGCAAATTATTTAAAAACCCAAGAACCATAGCAACCACAATAGGATTAACCATCGCTTGTGCAGTACAAAACTTCGGTTTTTACGGACTTATGGTTTGGATGCCAAATATGATTGCAACTGAGCTCAAATTGCCATTTAAAAATACCATGTTTTGGACTATTTCAACCACTATAGGTATGTCGTTAGGAATTCTAATTTTTGGTTGGTTATGTGATAAGTTTGGTCGTCGCCCTTCTTATATCTTCTTTTTATTCATCTCGGCCGTTTCAATTTGGTTCTATTTTCATCAAACCGATATGTTTATATTAATTATCTTTGGCTCAGTAATTGGCTTTTTTGTCAATGGCATGATGGGCGGATATGGCGCGCTACTTGCTGAACATTACCCAACAGATGCCCGTTCAAGTGCTGAAAATATTATTTTCAATGTCGGGCGAGGCATTGCCGGTGTATCGCAAGTACTAATTGCTTATTTAGCCACCGTTTACTCAATTAGCTACGCATTAGCTTTACTATCAGCCGCTTATTTATTATCGGCCGCTGCATTTGTCTTTTTAATACCTGAAACAAAAGGCAAAGAGCTCGAATAAAATTACGCAAAAAAACAGGGCAATTGCCCTGTTTTTTATCTCATATAAATTACATCAAAAAACTAAATCAAACTATCTTTAGTTAGCAGTACAAGAAGCTGGCGTCAATTGAACACTAAACAATTTTTCATCATGAATATAGTAATTATGACTAACACCATTTGGAAAGGCATCTTTAAGTTGTTTAACTTGTGCGCTATTACTACAATAAAGTGTTTTTAGACTTTCTGTCGTCATTTTTTGAGTTTCAGGGATTGATACCTCATCTTTTGAACTATTAATTACATATTTATAATTAATTAAATCATTCTCTTTAGTGATATCAATCAAATTGTTTTTTTCATCAACTTTAACTGGAAGCATTTTTTTGGCTTCATTAATAATAGTTTCTTGCAAACGACTAAGTTCAGTGTTTTTTGAAGAATCACTACTTGTTTGATTAGCATTAGATTTTGAATTATCACAACTGCAAAGAACCAAGCTTATCAAAATTGCTGGCACTGTTTTTAAACTTTTCATCATTATTCCTTTAAGTGAATTTTATAAATTACATGTTTACCGCTTATTTAAAGGCGGACGATAAAATTGTAAAATATCAGTGAGAAAAGTACATAAAAACTTTGCAATTTAAAATAAATAACAAATAAAAAAAGGCTTTAATAAGCCTCATTTAGTACCGATGATTTCTACTATTTTTTAAATTGAGTAATAGTTATTTAGAATCACAATCACTCGGTTTCAAATCAAACGACATAATTTTTTCATTGGCAAGATAATAATTATGACTTACTCCATTTGGGAATAAAAGTTTTAACGCTTTAACATTTGGGTCATTACCACAATATAAAGTAACTATCGTGTTTAATACAGATTGCTGATTTTGCTTTAGCAATATCACTTCTTTAGGCATACCTTTAATAATATATTTATAGATAAGTTTATCGTTATCTTTTGATATATCATCGAACATCGTAAATTTATCAACCACAATAGGTAACTTTTCTTTTATACCTGCAACAACCGAATCTTGAGCCAAACTATAATCACTATCTTTTTGATTATTAAATTGTTTGATTTTTTCAGGTGTTGATTGAGCTATAATTTTTATTCCTCTATCAACAACATCCACATTTTCTTGAATATCGGTTTGCTTAGTATCTATAACTTTTGCTTCTGAATTATCAAAACCAAATAATGTTATTGCCATTAACATTACAACTGTTGCTTTAATACCTTTCATATTTATTCCTATCCAAGCTAATTCATGACCACCCGCTATCTTATAAAATACTCATAAAGTTGTAAAAGATAAACTAAAAAATACACAATACTAATAAAAAATTTTAATTATCCGTTAAAAATTAGCAAATGAACAATCTTAAAAAGAATGGCAAAAATAAAAGGGCTTCAAGTAGCCCTTTTATTATGAATAAATTCTAACTATTTGTTAAAGTTAATCCAAATATATCTAGTCATCATCACAATCATTCGGTTTTACATCCACTGAAAAAACTTTATCATCATTGATATAGTAATCATGATTAGCTCCTCGTGGAAATACTAATCTTAGTGTCTTCATACTAGAATCATCACCACAGTAAAAATCTAGCAATTTATTATGTAACTCTTTTTGATTGCTTTCAGCCTGTAATGCATCTTTAGTGCTATTATTCACCACATATTTATAATTAATAGTTTTGTTATCTGTCGATACATCAACTAAAGTTGTGTTCTGATCAATTGTCGCTGGTAATTTTGCTTTAATCGCCTTGATCATCAAATTTTCAGCTACACTATAATTACCTTCTTGTACTTTCTTAAGCATATCTTCTTTTTCAGATTTTGTTTGTTCATACAAATCTTTCGCTTTACCACTAATGGCTGCAGTTGTTTGTTTAGCTTTATCGCTAATCTCAGCACCTATTTCCTTAGCTTTGTCACTAACATCGGCGCTCATTTGCTTAACATTATCGCTCAATTCTGAACCCATTTGCTGGACTTTGTCGCCCATGTCTGAGCTTGTTTGCTCGGCTTTTTGTTTTGTATCATCAACAGTTGATTTTGAATTATCACAATTAACTAAAAAAATTGCTAACACTGCTAAAGTGATCACTTTAAAAAGTTTCATTTTATTGCCCTTTTTGTTTTCTATTTTATATTGTGACGATGATGAATTGATTCATCATCGTCCGTTGATTTTAAAAATTAATAACTTATAACATTAACACCTTTTACCGTCTCAAATATTAATTAATATGCATACCGCCGGTAACACCATAAGTTTCGCCAGTTGTATAGCTTGATTCTTCCGAGGCTAGATGCACATAAACACCAGCAAGTTCAACTGGTTGACCTGCTCGTTGTAATGGTGTTTGTTGACCAAACTCAGGAATAACATCACTTGGTTGACCACCACAAATTTGTAATGGTGTCCAAACTGGACCTGGTGCAACACTATTTACACGAATGCCCTTTGGCGCTAATTGCTTAGCTAAGCCACGAGTAAACGCGATAATAGCTGTTTTAGTTGCAGCATAATCTAATAAATTACCACTAGGTTGATAAGCCTGAACAGACGAAGTTGTAACGATGGTTGAACCTGGTTTTAAATACCCTAAAGCCGCTTTTGTGATCCAAAAAAGCGAAAACACATTAACTTCAAAGGTTTTCTTAATTTGCTCGGTGGTAAGCGCCATAATATCTTCAACTGCAGTTTGCTTACCTGCAACCAATGTCAAATTATCTAATCCACCTAATTTATGGTGTGCTTCATCAACTAATTTTTTACAAAAAGCCTCGTCGCTTAAATCACCAGGAATTAATACGGCTTTGCGCCCAGCAGCTTGAATAACTTTAGCGACTTCTTCCGCATCTTTTTGTTCAACAGGAAGGTAATTTATTGCTACATCGGCCCCCTCTTTAGCATAAGCTATTGCAGCTGCTCGGCCGATGCCTGAATCGCCACCAGTCACAAGCACTTTGCGCCCTTCTAAACGATTATGACCTTGATAGCTTTTTTCCCCACAATCAGGAAGCGGATTCATTTCGCACTGTAAAGCTGGCGCCTCCTGTTTTTGTTTTGGAAATTTATCATGATGATATTTGGTAAGTGGATTATAGATTTGTTTGTTCATAATTTTCTCCTAAGTTAAACATGTATTTGAAAACAAATTCAATATAACTTAAATGAAATCAATTAATAATCACAAAATCCTATTGCTAAGCATATTTTAATCTTTAAAATACCCAATTAATTCAATAAATTATATTTACTGACAACATAAATTAGAATATTCTTTCTTAAAACTTAATCGTATTGTTCAATATCATCCCCAAAATTTAAAAATAAACAACTGAGGCTAATAATTAATAAAGGTGGCTTTCCATGATAGGCTTGGCGAGGTCAGTGAAATTAGTAATGCCTAAGCCATGAGTATTGCATAATCTTGCACCTGATTTAGTGTATCAAATTAAATTTAACTAAGCTAGCGATAACAAATTAAATTATTTTAATTAACATATTGATTTTATATAAAATATTTAAGTTTACTTATTATTAATATCGTAGCGATAGTTAACACCATTAAAAAATCGTTCTTAAGCATGTCTATTTCATCACTACCTTCACTATGCCTCTTTATTAAAGTAGCTATTCCTTTCGGTTTTCCTATTCATTTTAGGTCAAGATGTTTTTGTGAGTGAGTTATTGATTGTTACGATATTTATCGCACGTTTTAACTAATAGATGCTACGAATGCTCAATTAATCACGAAACGGTATAGGATCCTGAATATTTTTTACAAAAATATAATCTAAAAGTAAATACTGCATCTTCATTAAAGTATCTATGGCATTCGGCTTTGCCATTTGTTTGCGGTCAGGTTATTTTTAAGAGTTTTTGATTGATACGATGTTTATCGCACGTTTTAACTAATAGATGCTGCGAATACTCAATTAATCATGAAACGGTATAGGATCCTGAATATTTTTTACAAAAATATAACCTAAAAGTGAATACTACATTTTCATTAAAGTATCTATGGCATTGGGCTTTGCCATTTGTTTGCGGTCAGGTTATTTTTAAGAGTTTTTGATTGATACGATGTTTATCACACGTTTTAACCAATAGATGCTGCGAATGCTCAATTAATCACGAAACGGTATAGGATCCTGAATATTTTTTACAAAAAAAAATTTAACTTTAACCTGACGTTTAATACCACACCTCATGGTTTTATAAGGTTCGTTGTTACTGGTCATGAGAAAGAACACACACCTTCAATCAGGCTTTTTTAGCACGTTATACATGGTCAGCTAACTGACCATAAAGCATTTAGCCAAATCGGTAACAGCTATTTTTTCTTTTTGATATAAGCGTCACATCTCTTGTCTGTAAACGGTGTTAGTTTTGTTTTTTGTATATTCATTACCGCCATTTCTCAAATTACTGTAAACAACACGAACAATTCCTACAGCTACATTATAAAAAATACCAAAATAAATCATTATCCCATAATATTTTTATACTAAAACACCAGCTTTCCTGAAACTTTTTTACAGCTGATTTATTCTACATAACAAAAACGACAAAAAACTATTGCACTTTTTTTTAAAACGAGTATTTTGTTAAAAATAATTTTTAAAAATGACAAAAAAGTTAATTATATCGCATTATGAAATTTTCACTCAAAATCGTCCTCATCAACATTATTGTCAGCGTGGTCATTATTCCAACGCGGGGGCGTTTTTTGAATTAAAAATGTGTTCATACATAAAATCAAAAACCCCCGCTCCCCAAAAAGCGGGGGTTTTTTTATGAATATTTTTTACAAACAGCTTATAAGCAATGTTTTATAAACAGTAAATGAATAAAATAAGAACAAGTGAGGAATAAATGTTAGGAACACAGTGGATAGTAAAAACCTTAAAAGAAAAAGGCGTTACCACCGTTTTTGGATATCCCGGTGGACAAATTATGCCTCTATATGATGCGCTTTATGATGGTGGAATTGAGCATGTACTTTGTCGTCACGAACAAGGTGCTGCAATGGCTGCAATCGGCTATGCTCGTGCAACCGGAAAAACTGGCGTTTGTATTGCCACATCAGGCCCAGGTGCTACAAATATTATTACAGGGCTTGCCGACGCGTTAATTGATTCAGTACCTATTGTTGCCATTACAGGACAAGTGCCAACCAAACTTATTGGTACTGACGCCTTTCAAGAAGTGGATGTATTAGGATTATCACTAGCCTGCACCAAACACAGTTATTTAATTGACGATGCAAAAGACTTGCCCAATACCTTAGAGCAAGCATTTAACTTAGCCTACTCGGGTAGGCCAGGACCAATATTGATTGATGTGCCCAAAGATATACAGCTTGCAAATCTTGACTATCAACAATATTTTACGCCATCCTCATTAAAAACCGCACAAGATAACAATCAACTATACCCAATCTTGCCTGATGATATAAAACAAGCCAAAGAAATGATCGCCCAAGCCCAAAAACCGATACTTTATATTGGTGGTGGTGTTGGGCTTTCTGGTGCCATATCCGAGCTAAGAGACTTTATGGCCTTAACACACATTCCAAGTGTATCAACCTTAAAAGGACTTGGTGTTGCCGATTTGAATAATCCTTATTACTTAGGATTAATTGGTATGCACGGCGCCAAAGCCGCCAATTTAGCCGTACAAGAGTGTGATTTATTAATTGCCTTAGGTGTTCGATTTGATGATAGAGTGACCGGCAATCTTAATGAATTTGCGCGACATGCTAAAGTGCTTCATATAGATATTGATCAGGCCGAAATCAACAAATTACGCCAAACCCATTTAGGATTACAAGGTGATATAAAGCAAGTTTTACCACAACTAAATCAAACGGTTTCGATTCAAGAGTGGCATAAAAAAGTTAATCAATTAAAAGCAGAGCACCCAACTCGTTACGATCATCCTGGCGAAGCTATCTACGCACCGGCTTTATTAAAAACTATCTCAGAAAAAAAATCAGCAACTACAATTATTACTACCGATGTTGGACAACACCAAATGTGGACAGCCCAGCATATGCGCTTTACTCACCCGCAAAACTTCATTACATCAAGTGGACTTGGCACAATGGGATTTGGTTTACCGGCTGCAGTTGGCGCACAAATGGCAAGGCCTAATGACTGTGTGATTTGTGTATCGGGTGATGGATCTTTTATGATGAATGTCCAAGAACTCACCACCATTAAACGTAAAAAACTACCCATAAAAATCGTATTAATAGATAACCAACGTCTAGGCATGGTTCGCCAATGGCAAGAGTTATTTTTTAATGAAAGATACAGCGAAACAAATCTATCAGACAACCCCGACTTTTTAATGTTAGCCAACGCGTTTGACATACCGGGGCAAAGCATCAGCAAAAAATCACAAATTGATACAGCGCTTGATAACCTATTTAACTCAACAGGCGCTTACCTGTTACATGTCTGCATAGATGAATTAGAAAACGTATGGCCACTGGTACCTCCTGGGGCAGCAAACGAAAACATGCTAGATAAAAGTTGCAAGGAGTAAGTGATGAACGAACAAGCGCAATATCAATTGACCATAAGGGCTTATGACAAATTGGGATCACTTGAACGTATATTACGAGTTATCCGGCATCGAGGTGGGCATATTCAATCATTGCAAATGCAAACAATTGAAAATAATGTACTGACTATGACATTAATATTAACCACCGAAAGACCACTATCGACACTACAAAATCAAGTAGCAAAATTAGAAGATGTCATAGCGGTTGAATAATAATTTTTACAAACAACTTATTTTTAAATAATAAGTTAAATAAACAAGTATAGTGTAATGCTTGACCGTTAAAGCGAAAATACCTAAAGCAAAGTACTTACTTAGCAAATTGAAAAAATAAAGAGGAAAACAACATGAGTTCTACAGCAAAATCGGATTATATTTGGTTTAATGGCGAAATGGTTCCATGGGCAGATGCCAAAGTACACGTCATGTCACACGCCTTACATTATGGCACATCGGTATTTGAAGGTGTCCGTTGTTATAACACACACAAAGGACCGGCTATATTTCGTCATAAAGAACATGCACAACGATTATTAAACTCTGCCAAGATTTATCGTTTTCCTGTACCTTATTCGCTTGAAGAAATCATGGAAGCCACACGCCAAACAATCAAGAAAAACAAATTAGAAAGCGCCTATATTCGGCCATTAGTCTTTATTGGCGATGTAGGTATGGGCGTAAACCCGCGTGAGGGTTATAAAACCGATGTCATGATTGCCGCATTCCCATGGGGTGCCTATTTAGGCGACGAAGCCTTAGATCAAGGTATTGATGCCATGGTCTCTTCTTGGCATCGCGTGGCATCTAACACTATTCCTGCTGCGGCTAAAGCGGGCGGTAACTATTTATCGTCATTATTAATTGGATCTGAAGCGCGCGCTAACGGCTTCCAAGAAGGCATTGCGTTAGATGTGCATGGTCACCTATCTGAAGGTGCTGGCGAAAACCTATTTATTATTAAAGACGGTATTTTATATACCCCTACTTTATCGTCATCGGCTCTACCGGGCATTACACGTGATGCAGTATTAACGCTAGCGCGTGATATGGGTATTGAAGTACGTGAACAAACGCTATCACGTGAATCACTTTATTTAGCCGATGAAGTATTTATGACTGGTACCGCAGCCGAAATTACCCCAGTGCGTAGTGTTGATCGCATCCAAGTTGGCATTGGTCGCTGTGGCCCAATCACTAAACAAATTCAACAAACATTCTTTGGCTTATTTAATGGTAAAACCGAAGATAAATACGGTTGGTTAGATCTGATCAAATAAAAAGAAAAATCAAAATCCGCCAACTCACTTGGCGGATAACATTTTCATTTAATGATTGATTTTAAAGAACAACAGACCGTTAAACACGGTCACTTGCATAAAAAATTGGGAGCAAGAAATGCCTAAATATCGTTCAGCAACGTCAGTCGAAGGCCGAAACATGGCTGGCGCCCGCGCATTATGGCGTGCAACTGGCGTAAAAAATGAAGACTTTGGTAAACCCATCATTGCGGTGGTTAACTCATTTACGCAATTCGTACCGGGACATGTCCATTTAAAAGACATTGGTCAACTGGTTGCCAAACAAATTGAAGCATCGGGTGGTATTGCCAAAGAATTTAACACCATCGCCGTTGATGACGGCATCGCCATGGGGCATGGTGGTATGCTGTACTCATTACCATCGCGTGAACTCATTGCTGATTCTGTTGAATATATGGTTAACGCGCATTGTGCCGATGCTATGATCTGCATCTCAAACTGCGACAAAATCACCCCCGGCATGTTAATGGCTTCTCTTCGTTTAAATATTCCAACCATATTTGTATCTGGTGGGCCAATGGAAGCGGGTAAAACCAAACTTTCTGATCAAATTATTAAATTAGATCTGGTCGATGCCATGATCCAAAGTGCTAACCCAAATGTCAGTGACGAAGATAGCAAAGCGATTGAAGAATCCGCTTGCCCTACTTGTGGATCTTGCTCTGGCATGTTTACCGCCAATTCCATGAACTGCTTAACCGAGGCATTAGGTCTTTCACTGCCGGGCAATGGCTCATTAGTTGCTACCCACAAACAACGTGAACAACTCTTTTTAAACGCCGCAAAGCGCATTGTTGAGATCACAAAACGCTATTACGAACATGATGATGCTTCGTATCTACCACGCTCAATTGCCACTAAAGCCGCTTACGAAAATGCCATGTCACTTGACATTGCTATGGGTGGTTCAACCAATACGGTACTGCATTTACTTGCCACAGCGCAGGAAGGCGAAATCGACTTCACCATGTCTGATATCGACAGACTATCACGTAAAGTGCCACATTTATGTAAAGTCGCACCGAGTACTCAGTTATATCATATGGAGGATGTACACCGTGCTGGTGGCGTTGTCGCCATTATGTCTGAATTGGACAAAGCGGGTTTACTCAATCGCAATGTTCATAATGTACTTGGTCTTTCATTAGAACAAACCTTGGCAAAATATGATATCAGGCAAACGGATGACGAAGCGGTCAAAAAAATGTATCGCAGTGGACCTGCTGGCATTCGCACTACCAAGGCGTTCTCGCAAGATTGCTATTGGGATTCACTTGACGATGACCGTGTAAATGGTTGTATTCGCGATAAAGCTCACGCCTATAGTCAAGACGGCGGGCTTGCAACACTCTATGGCAACGTAGCCCTTGATGGCGCAATTGTTAAAACCGCAGGCGTTGCTGCTGAAAATTTAATTTTCCAAGGCCCAGCCAAAGTATTTGAAAGCCAAGAAGATGCTGTTGAGGCCATTTTAGGGGGCAAGGTTGTGGCTGGTGATGTAGTTGTTATTATTTACGAAGGTCCAAAAGGTGGCCCCGGTATGCAAGAAATGCTCTACCCAACAAGCTACCTAAAATCAATGGGGCTTGGCAAAGCCTGCGCTCTGATCACCGATGGCAGATTTTCGGGCGGATCTTCGGGCTTATCTATTGGCCATATCTCACCCGAAGCCGCAAATGGCGGTATTATTGGTCTTGTGCGCAATGGAGATATTATTGATATTGATATTCCAAATCGCAAATTAGTATTAAAAGTCCCTGATGACGAACTTGAACGCCGCCGCGTAGCCGAACTTGCCCGTGGCGACAAAGCCTTTACTCCTCATAATCGCGATCGCTATGTCTCTTATGCACTAAAAGCTTACGCAAGTTTAGCAACAAGTGCAGATAAAGGTGCCGTTCGTGATAAAAGCAAACTAGGTGGTTAACGTGAAACAACAAAATAACAAGCTCACTGGTGCTGATTACTTAAAAGCAACACTCTGTAGCGCCGTATACGACGTGGCCGAAGTCACCCCGTTAGAAAAGATGGAAAAAATCTCGACACGATTAAACAACCAAATTTTTGTCAAGCGCGAAGACCGCCAACTCGTCCACAGTTTCAAAATCCGTGGTGCCCAAGCAATGATAGCTAGTCTAAATGAAGACGAACGTAAATGTGGCGTTATTGCCGCATCGGCTGGCAACCATGCGCAAGGAGTGGCTTTTTCGGCTACAAAATTAGGCATCAGTTCTTTAATCGTCATGCCACTAACAACGGCCGATATCAAAGTTGAAGCAGTCAAAAGCTTTGGTGGCGAAGTACTCCTTTATGGCGCCAATTTTGACGAAGCCAAAGCGAAAGCCATGGAACTGGCAAAAGAGCAAAAACGCATCTTTATTCCACCGTTTGATCACCCGCTTGTGATTGCTGGGCAAGGCAGTATTGCCATGGAATTATTACAACAAAATGCCAAACTCGATCGTATTTTTGTGCCGGTCGGCGGGGGCGGGCTTGCTGCGGGTGTGGCGGTATTAATCAAACAAATCATGCCATCAATCAAAGTCATTGCCGTTGAACCTGCTGATGCCGCTTGCTTAAAAGCTGCATTAGATGCTGGGCATCCTGTTGATTTAGAGCATGTTGGACTCTTTGCCGAAGGCGTAGCTGTCAAACGAATTGGCGAGGAAACTTTCAGGCTTTGTCAGCAATATATTGATGATATTATTACCGTTGATAGCGACGAAATTTGCGCCGCAGTGAAAGACTTATTTGATGATGTGCGAGCCATTGCTGAACCCTCTGGTGCTGTTGCATTAGCGGGTTTAAAAAAATACGTTGAACAACACAATATTTGTGGCGAAAACCTTGCCCATATATTATCTGGCGCCAATCTAAACTTCCATAACTTACGTTATGTGTCTGAACGGTGCGAACTCGGTGAAAAACGCGAAGTCCTGCTAGCAGTCACTATCCCTGAAAAAAAAGGCAGTTTTTTAACATTTTGTCAGCTTCTAGGTGGGCGTTCGGTAACCGAATTTAATTATCGTTATCATGATGATAAATCCGCTTGTATTTTTGTAGGGATTAAAATGTCTCAAAGTAATGAGAAAGATGAAATCATACAAGAATTAAGTGCAACAGGTTATTCGGTTGTGGATCTAACCGAAGACGAAATGGCAAAACTACATGTACGCTATATGATTGGTGGCAAGCCTTGCAAACCAATACAAGAGCAAGTATACAGCTTTGAATTCCCAGAATCGCAAGGGGCTTTGCTTAAATTTTTACAAACATTAGGCACTAATTGGAATATTTCAATGTTCCATTACCGTAGCCATGGCACCGATTATGGACGTGTACTTGCCGCGTTTGAAATCAACCAAGCAACCATTAGCCAGTTTAACCAACACCTAACCGAGCTGGGTTATGGTTTTCATAACGAAACGCATAATCCATCGCTCAAGTTGTTTTTAACTAATTAAGTGTCATAATTACTCGCGTTGTTTATCGTAATTTGAAAAACAACTGTAAAGCATCGACATAACGCCATATCCCATACAAGCGATATGGCGTTATATCATAAAAAAATCCTCATCACCAATTTGGCTAACCGCTTGATGGTCATTCGTCCAACCATTTATTGCACTGAAAGACTTCATTAAACATTAAATCACACGACGCAATTACATATAAACAACATAATTTTTCAGGTGAATTGCGTGTTTACTATGGGCATTTACATAACTATTCACTTTTTAGACCATATTTTTTTGTAAAAAATATTCAGGATTCTATACCGTTTGGTGATGAACTGAGACGTTGCCGTCTCTTATTTGTTAAAACATGTGCTCACCACCGTATCAATTAAAAATTCACCACACTGGCAGCCCTAAAATAAATGGGTAAGTCGAAAGTGTGACAAGTACTTTAATAAAGTATGTACCATAATCAGCAAATATTCGAAGATTCAAAAGATAGCAAGCTAAAAATTTAAGCGATTTCAGGCAAAACGTCTTATGCGTTTTTAGAAGATTATTTTCATCACCAAGTTAAAGCAACCCGAGGTTTTCCTACATATGAGGGATTTAAATAGTGTTTTTTTATCAAAAAAATAATTAAATAAAATCAATATCTTTTCTGATTTTTTTGCCTAATATTGAGTTCTTGTTTTGGAGGGTGGCGTGGATTGGCTAAAGTGGTTTCGGTCATTTGCTGTTTAAATGTTCAAAATAGCTATAGTGACCACATCTGAAACCTTGCCACACTAAAATAGACTATGGTTTTCAGTCATTAAAACTCAAGACTCTCAGGCTTTGCCTGCTCAGCGCCCCAACTTACGCGGGTGCTTTATTCTTTGTTATATTATCCTCTCAAGCACCATAACCACCCCCGCGACCTAAGGATTAAGAAATAAACGCTAAAAGCTAAGGTGCGGTGCAAAGGCCATAGCGGGAGTTGCTGGCAAAGAGGCTGGTGAAGTAGCCGTCGTCCGAGAAGACATCGAACTGGCCGCTATCTGTTGCGTCGCTCGTCCAGAAGAAGCTGCGGACGAAGCCCGCATCAGTGTAGAAGTTCATGCTGCCCCACTCCGTGAAAAAGCCAGCGCCTATGTGACGCTTGTAATGATTACCTGATGAACTAGGTGTTGCACCTAAATTATTATAGTTTGAATTGGTTAAATCTCTTACCCGTGGCATTCGATAACCCAAACTATTACACCATGCTAACTGGTCACTATAAGTTTTCAATTGACCACCACGATTGACGAACCACTGCCTTAATACAAATCCATATTTTACTACCTCACCGCCATATATATCTCTACCCACTAACTCAAACGTCTGCGGTAACCATGGCTTAGCTATTCGACTAGGATTCGGATTATCCCATTGATTGCTTGCCTCTGGACCTGTTAGCCTAACACGTGCTACAACTTGTCCCTTATCCTCACCAGGAACCCACCATTCACGAGCTACAACATTTGTCACTGTCGCAGTGATTCCCTCATGCGTGACTGGTTCCCATGTCAATTGTTCTACATCTCCAGTTATGAGTAAATCAAAATATAAATTATGCGCACCCGTGGTCGGGAAATTTAGATTGTATGATTCAGGATTGATTGATTGAACTAAGAAGCCTTTACTAGGATTCCATATGTCAACTGGGCCTGCATATCTGCCGTTACCCCAATATAGAGTCGGCCTTACATAATCAATAACTGCAACTACCGTTGAAGGTAAAATTATCGCATCACTACGATTATCCGCTCGAGCTATTTTACCATTCAATGCCTGTAAATTCGATGAAGATGACAATAATAACAATGCTAATACTAGCAAAGCTGTTTTAGGTGATTTGAGCGATAATTTCGAAGATATAAATAAGTTTTGTGTAAAAACTCGTCGAATAGGATTATTTGATAAATTTAAGACATAGGTTTGCCAGTGCTTGTGCCTTGTGCCTTGTGCCTAAAATGATAATGCATTATGGCTCACCTGTCAAGTAAATTGTTGTTTTATTTATCTTTTCCGTGTTCTTTCGCTTATTAAATAATCCGTTTTTAAATTGATCAAAGTATAACCATTAAAAAAAAGCTTGGCTAGTTTTTTTTGGGGGATTTTTGGTAAAAATTATTTAGGTGTGACTTCGATTCAGTTTTACGGAAAGATTTAAAGTATTGAAATTTATTGTTTTTATATAAAAAACAATAAAATAAAATCAATATTTTTTCTGACAAGTTTTTGCCTGATATTGAGTTTTTGTTTTGGTGGCTGAAGTGGATTTCAGTCATTTGCTGTTTAGATATTCAAAATAGCTATAGTGACCACATCCAAAACCCTACCACACTAAAATAGATTATGGTTTCAATCATTAAAACTCAGGACTCGCAGGCTTTGCCTGCTCAGCGCCCCAACTGGGTGGGGGCTTCATGCTTTGTTATGTTTTCCGCTATTTGCACCATAAGCCCCCCCCTGCTGCGCCATAAGGATTAAGAAATAAACGCTAAAAACTAAGGAGTAACGCACATAGCATAGTGGATACCTCGTACAATGTCGATGCCGACGTAGCCATCGTACGAGGCGACAATGAGATCACCATGCTTATAACTACCATCTTTTACTGGCATACCATCACTCGTCCAGTAGCTATAGTAAAGGTACGCTCTACTGTAGCGGTTCATGGGGCTCCACTCCGTGAATAATCCAGAGCCAAGTCGTCTCTGGTAATGATTACCACTTGATGATGGTGTAGCACCAAAACGTCCTGCTCTAGCATTAGTCAGATCCCTGACCTGTGGCAAACGATAACCTATACTACTACACCAAGATTGTTGCTCGGGTAGGCGTTTTAATGCCTCCCCCCGAGTCACGAACCACTTTTGCAATACAAACCCATATTTGAGTATCTCATTACCGCCACTATCTCTACCCACTAACTCAAAGGTCTGCGGTAAATTTGGCTTAGCAATTAAACCGGGATAAGGATTAAACCATTCATTTTTTGCCTCTGGACCTTTTAGAAAAACACGATACACGACATTGCATTTGCGATCACATCCTGTTATTAGCCTCACTGTAGCTGTAATTCCCTCATGCGTGACTGGTGCCCATGTTAATTGACTTGCTTCTCCCTCTATGATTAAATCAAAATATAATTCATGAGCCCCAGTAGTTGGAAAATTAAGCGCGTATGATGCTGGATTGGTTGATTGAACTAGAAATCCATTATCAGGATCCCACATGTCCGCAGGACCCGCAAATTCGCCAATGCCGTAGTCATGATCAAAATTAACCCCATCCGACTTTGCGAATTTGATTTCTCCCCATTGTGACGGTGGCAGCATTATGGCATCACTGCGATTTACTCCTCGACTATTTTGACCCGATAATGCTTGTGAATTCAACGAAAACGACAATAA
Source organism: Gilliamella sp. X-60 (assembly GCF_057063585.1). Classification (NCBI taxonomy): domain Bacteria; kingdom Pseudomonadati; phylum Pseudomonadota; class Gammaproteobacteria; order Orbales; family Orbaceae; genus Gilliamella; species Gilliamella sp. X-60. The sequence goes on from NZ_JBXSQJ010000003.1 coordinate 77,612, forward strand.
TGATAGGAGTATCAACGCCAATGGGATTTTTGGGGATAGCTTTGATAATAATTTGAGGGATAACTTCGGGGATATCAAAGAGGCGAGAGTAAAAATTCGTCTGATGCGTCTATTTAATAAATTTAAGACATAGGTTTGCCAGGTTTGGTGTTTGGTGTTTGGTGTTTAAAATGATAATGCATTACGGTTTACCTGTCAAGTAAATTGTTGTTTTATTTATCTTTTCCGTGTTCTTTCGCTTATTAAATAATCCGTTTTTAAATTGATCAAAGTATAACCATTAAAAAAAAGCTTGGCTAGTTTTTTTGGGGAATTTTTGGTAAAAATTATTTAGGTGTGACTTCGATTCAGTTTATGGAAAGATTGAAAATATTGAAATTTATTGTTTTTATATAAAAAACAATAAAATAAAATCAATATTTTTTCTGACAATTTTTTGCCTGATATTGAGTTTTTGTTTTGGTAGGTGGAGTGGATTGGCGGAAGTGGTTTCGGTCGTTTGCTGTTTAGATGTTCAAAATAGCTATAGTGACCACATCTGAAACCTTGCCACACTAAAATAGACTATGGTTTTCAGTTATTAAAGTACAAGACTCGCTGGCTTGGCCTGCTCAGCGCCCCAAATGCGCGGGGGCGCTACACTAGGGCTTTGTTCTATGATTAATTATCCTTAATCAGTGCCATAAGGCCAACTAGGGAGCAAGGATTAAGAACTACGGCGTGGCGCAAATTCCGCGCGGACTATTACTTGTTCTGTTGAAGTATACGTCGCCGACATCCGAGTCCACATCAAACTGAGTATTTCCCGATGTGTCACTCGTCCAGTATTGGTAATCATAGACGAAGCCAGCTCCAGCATAAAGGTACGTGCCACCCCATTCAGTGAAAAATCCTGCCCCTATTCGACGCTGGTAATGATTGCCACTTGATGATGGCGTAGCACCGACAGAGCCTTTACACCAATCACCTTCCCATGTGCCCAAACAGACTGCGTTGGTGAGATCCCTTACCTGTGGCACTCGATAGCCTAAATCGTTACACCACGCTTCGGTATTAGGATAGTTATCTTCTCTATCTCCGCGATTCACGAACCACTTCTGTAATACAAATCCATATTTTACCAGCTCATTGCCAGTACTAACATCTCTACCCACTAACTCGAATATCTGCGGTAAACTTGGCACAGCAATTCGATTAGGATGAGAATTGTTTATTTGAGCGTTTGCCTCTGGACCTTTTAGTGTAACGCGCGTCACAATTTCACCTCCAGATGGAAGCCAATCATCTTCAGCCCATATCCATGTCACTATGGCAGTTATTCCCCCATGTGTAACTGGCTCCCATATCAATTGACGTGCATCAATGCCCTCTATAACTAAATCAAAATATAATCCATCAGCTCCCGTGGTTGGAAAATTAAGGTTGTATGATGCACCATCGGTTGATTTAATAAGGAATCCCCCTTCGGGATTCCATATATTAGCTGGACCGGCGAAGTTGACTCCGCTAATCTCCGAACCATTTTTACCAAATAGCAAATTCGGCCTTGCAAAATGGAGTACCGGTATTGATGGCGGTAGTATTATTGCATCGCTATGATTATCGACTGTTCGACTATTTGCCTGAGAATCCAATGAATACGGCAATAACAAGACCAACGTTAGCAAGATTTTCGGGGATAATTTTGATAGTAATTTAAGAGATAACTTCGAGGATATAAACGAGGGGAGCGTTAAAACGCATCTAAGGTGTCTATTCGATAAATTTAAGACATAGGTTTGCCATGTCTGGTGTCTGGTGTCTGGTGTCTAAAATGATAATGCATTATGGTTCACCTGTCAAGTAAGTTTATGTTTTATTTGTCTTTTTTTCTTTCATTTGATTGTTAAATCAGCTACTTTTTAATTAATTGAAGTATAACCGTTAAAAAAAAGCTTGGCTAGTTTTTTGGGATGTTTTTTAAAAGAAATGTCACTGTCAGCATTAATTAAGCTTTTGTAAAACACTTAAATGATTGAAAAATTTTCATTATATTATTTTGATAGAAATCATTTCGGCGTGGTTAGGTTTCGGATATTTTAACCTTTTAATAAAATAAATAGTAACAGTAACAACGTCCAACTTAGGGGATTTTGTGCGAAATCCTCAACATTACAAGTATCATCCTGATACTCGCCTCTTCGAGGCTACTTTCGCTTTGTTCAGATGTTCAAATTTGTTCCACAAGACACAAACTCGCCAAACACCCCAGCTTGACATGCTAACCTCACTGAGGTGTCGGTCGGAATGTACCAACAATGAAACAATGTTTTACTTAATAGACTTTATTTAGTATAGGATTAAAGTTTTATTTACCGATACAAAACGAACTGAATATACGACCTAATAAATCATCAGAGGTAAATTCTCCTGTAATTTCGCTCAGGGCTTCTTGTGCTAGTCTTAGCTCTTCAGCTAGCAATTCGCCAGCATGGAAAGTGATAAGTTGGTACTTACCATTATTTAAGTGTTCTGCTGCTTTTTCTAATGCTTGTAGATGACGTCGGCGTGCTAAAAATCCACCTTCGGTGCTACTGGAAAAGCCCATGACTTGTTTAAGATGATCACGCAATAAAGTCATTCCCTCTCCTGTTCGTGCTGAAAGCTGAATCAGTGAGTAGCCATTTACTTCACTGTATCCTAGTGCTTCGCCAGTTAAATCGGCTTTGTTGCGGATGACAGTGACGGGCATCTGTTTTGGTAAGCGTTCAATAAATTCTGGCCATAGTTTTTCTGGATTGGTTTCTATTGTCGTTGTGCTGTCGACCATAAATAATACACGATCAGCTTGCTCTATTTCTTGCCAAGCGCGTTCAATGCCAATGCGTTCTACTTCGTCACTCGCTTCGCGCAAACCAGCAGTATCGATAATATGTAGTGGCATACCATCAATGTGAATATGTTCACGTAGAACGTCTCGAGTTGTGCCGGCGATATCGGTCACAATGGCGGCATCACGTCCTGCCAGTGCATTTAGCAAGCTAGATTTACCGGCATTAGGCCGTCCTGCTATAACGACTTTCATGCCTTCTCGTAATAGCGATCCTTGTTTCGCTTCTTGCCGCACTTCGCTTAAGCGAGTAATTACTTCGTTTAGCTGTGCTTCAATTTTACCGTCTGATAGAAAGTCAATCTCTTCTTCGGGGAAATCAATTGCTGCTTCGGTAAAAATGCGTAAATGGATTAATGACTCAACCAGTGAATTTACTTTTTTAGAAAATACACCTTGTAAGGATGATATAGCTGATTTTGCTGCTTGTTCCGAACTAGCATCAATTAAATCAGCAATCGCTTCGGCTTGAGCAAGATCTAATTTATCATTTAAAAATGCCCGTTCTGAAAATTCACCTGGGCGAGCAATACGGACATGTGGTACTTCAAGAACACGTTTTAAGAGTAAATCTAAAATAACAGGTCCACCATGTCCTTGTAGTTCAAGCACATCTTCGCCAGTAAATGAATGAGGATTTGGGAAGAATAAAGCAATTCCCTCATCTAAGGTTGAACCATCTGAGGCTAAAAAAGGTAAATAATCAGCATGTCGAGGCTTAGGTAATTTGCCTAATACAGCTTGGGCAACAGCCTGAACCTTTGGTCCTGAAATACGTAAAATACCGACACCACCACGACCGGGTGGGGTTGCTTGTGCGACAATAGTATCTGAAGTCATATGTATCAATTTCTAAATTAAACAGCAATACATCATAATACCATGGACAAGACGCAAAAACAGCTTTTGCTTATTTAGCTAATCATGCAAATATACGCCATTTTAAAAATCAAGCGGTTTAAATAAATAGTCAAAAAAGAGCCTGTCTAAAGCTAATTTTTAGGATGATCAAATAACCACGAATTAGCTAATGCTAAAGGCTCTCTTATCATTGCAATATATTTATCAAAATTAGAAAAACGTAATGGCGCCGATAATCCCGATACATCTGTAACTCCTGAACGTTTAGCTAGCATTACCGAGCGTAATAAATGAAAATCATTAGTAACAACAACCGTTTTCCCTAATGGTAATACCTCATTGGCATATATAAATTGTTGGGCTGTTCGGGTTGATTTGTCTTCAATATAGATTCGCGAAGCGTCTATTCCTTGATTTACCAAGTAATTAAACATCACACTAGCTTCAGTGGCTGATTCGTCTTTGCCTTGTCCACCACAAACAACAGCTTTCGTATTGGGATTATTTTGCAAATAAGTGGCAGCTACATCTAAGCGAATTTGTAAGGTTAAAGGCGCCATTGCTGGCGTGCCAACAACTTGTGAACCCAACACAACTAATGTATCAGCGTTATCAATGGGCTTTTGTTGCGCATAGATAAAAATAATAATATTACAAACAATAAAATAACCTAAAATGGCGATAACAGCATAATTGAATAATTTTAAAATTTTCATTAAATCAATATCCTTTTTTAAAGCAATCGTCAAAATGGTCATTGATTAGTCCCATTGATTGCATAAATGCGTAACAAATCGTTGAGCCAACAAAACTAAAGCCCTTCTTTTTTAATGCCTTTGACATCTGGTCAGATAGTTCGGTGCTCACGGGGACTTCACTTTTGTCTTTATAGTGGTTGATAATCGGTTTACCCTTAACAAAAGACCAAATAAGTTGTGAAAAATCTTCGCCATTATTTTGCATAGCTAAATAAGCCTGTGCATTTTTTACAATACTATTAAGCTTTAATCGATTACGAATTAATCCTTTGTTTTCAAGCAATTTTTCGATATCGCCAGACGATAATTTTATAATTTTTTGAGGATCAAAATTGAAAAAACAACGTCGATACTCGTCTCGCTTTTTTAATACCGTGATCCACGACAAGCCGGCTTGTTGTCCTTCTAAACAAATTTTTTCAAATAGCTTAAGGCTATCATATTGGGCTATGCCCCACTCGTTGTCATGATAAGCAATATACAGCGGATCGTTTGTCACCCAACTGCAACGCTTTACTTTTTGGTCTATCATTAAATCATCCTTTTGGATTAACCACCATGGTATGGTAAATGATGATATCTTTTATCCAATAAAATATAAATATATTAAGATTATAAATTAAATACACAGTTTAATCTCATTCATTAAATTTTTTTATGATAGGAAAAAAGGCATCTTTTTGTGGCAGAATGAGGATTCTTTATAAGATTTGGTCAAAAAAAATAAATTTTCTTGATTTTTTATCTCTATTTAACAATAAGAATAAGGTTAGTTCATGAATCAGTCTGAAATCAATGTTCGGTTACAACCCAATTCACGACCATTAAATAGTAAAGATCTAAAAACGTTAGTGTTATCTTCTTTAGGCGGTACGCTAGAGTTTTATGATTTTGTTATTTATGCGCTTTATATCGATACCATCGTTAAACCGCTATTTTTACCTCATACATTATCCCCTTTGACGTTAGATCTGTTTGCGTGGGGAATTTTTGCTGCTGGTTATTTAGTCCGTCCTGTGGGTGGTATTATTATGGCACATTTTGGCGATAAAATGGGCCGTAAAAAGATGTTTACCCTAAGTGTCGCAATGATGGCGCTACCGACTTTCATCATTGGGGTTTTACCCACTTACGAAATGATCGGTATTTTTGCACCACTATTGCTTTTGATTATGCGCATGTTGCAAGGTGCAGCGATCGGTGGCGAAATGCCAGGTGCTTGGGTATTTATTGCAGAGCATGTGCCAAAACAACGTTATGGACTTGGTGTTGGCACATTAACATCAGGAATTACTGGCGGTATTTTTGGGGTGATTTCGGTTTATTTGCGACGTTTTTTATCTGAAACACCTATTTTCAAGGAATTAGCGGCACGTAAAGCGATTGAAAAAAATATTCCCGTTGTTACTGTGCTACAAAAACACAAAACAGCCTGTTTGATTGTTGCATTGTTAACGTGGTCATTGTCCACAGCAATTATGGTGGGGATTTTAATTACCCCGGGTCGTATTGTTGGTGGAATGTATCATTTTGCCAACCTTGATTGGCGGATCGGTGGTTGTATTGCGGCTTTGACCTTAACATTAGGTTGTATTATTTTTGGTTGGTTAGATGATAAGCTTGGTTCAACAAAAACTGGGATGATTTGTTGGGGTGGACTTGCTGTTTCCGGTCTCTATTTTTATAGTTCTTTATCGCCTGATATGTCAATCACTAAGCTTTATTTGATTTGGGCGGTGTTTGGGCTTTTTATCGGCTCTGTCGCCATGACACCAATTATTGGAACAAGGACATTTCCACCAGCAATCCGCTATTCAGGTTTGTCGTTTTCTTATAATTTAGCTTATGCGTTATTTAGCGCTATTACGCCAACGTTAACGATTTATCTATTAAGTCCTGAACACTTATTAGGAGAATATAGTTATTTGGGTGCGGGTATTTATATCTCTTTTGTGGCATTAATTGCAATTGGAGTTGGTTTCTATCCTTTAGCAAAAAAGGGCTGGAGCAGTAACTCAACTAATCATTAACAGTAAGATTTCTTTGCAATAAAAAGCAGGGAACTCCCCTGCTTTTTATTTAATTTAGTGCTATACAGTAGCTACCATATTAACGCATAGTAACAAACTCTTCAGCAGCAGTTGGGTGAATCGCAACGGTGTTATCAAAATCCTTTTTCGTTGCACCCATTTTTAGTGCTACAGCAAAGCCTTGTAACATTTCGTCCATACCATAACCAATACCATGAATACCAACAATTTTTTCATCTTTACCGACGCATACTAACTTCATACGACATGGTTGACGATGTTGTGTAACTGCGGTGTACATGGCCGTAAAGGTGGATTTATAGACTTTGACGTTTTCTTCACCATATTGCAGTATCGCTTCTGGCTCAGTTAAGCCTACTGTACCAATAGCTGGGTGAGTAAATACGACGGTTGGAATATTGCTATAATCTAAATATTCATCAGGTTTATTGTTAAAAAGCCTTTCTGATAAGCGACGACCCGCAGCAACCGCAACCGGCGTTAATGCCATGGCACCTGTATCATCACCGACTGAATAAATGCCCGGTACATTGGTATTTTGATATTTATCCACCACCACGAAGCCTTTATTATCAATTTCAATTCCTGCTGCCTGTAAATTCATGTCATTTGTAGCAGGTTCACGACCAATTGCCCAAATTAAACAATCGACAGTATAACTTTCGCCATTTTCTAGTGTTAACGTTAATGATTCATCACTGTTTTTAGTAACGGATTTTGGCACCGCAAAAGTATGAAGTTGTTGCCCTTCTGTTTTTATCACTTCCATTAAGGTTTCAACAATTAATGGATCAAAAGATCGTAGTGGTGTGGCATTGCGAACAAATTGATGAGTTTGTGCGCCAAGTGCATGCAATACACTTGCGATTTCGCAAGCAATATAACCAGCGCCAACAACTGCCACACGCTTAGGTAAGGCTTTTAGCGCAAAGAAACCATCAGAAGTAATACCATATTGTGCACCTGGGATATTCGGAATCGTTGGTTTACCTCCGACAGCTATCAAAATATGATCGGCACTATAATGTTCACCATTTACCTCAACTGTATGAGAATTAACAAACTTAGCATATCCATGAATCACATCAACGTTGTTATTATTCAGGACGCGATCATAAGATTGATGGATTCTATCAATATAAGCAGTTCGGCTAGCAATTAATTTATCCCAACTGAATTGATTAATAGTAGTATCAAAACCATAATCAGGGCCATAGTGATTAATGGCTTCAGCAATTTGTGCACCATACCACATCACTTTTTTAGGTACACAACCAACATTTACACAAGTTCCACCTAATAATTTTGCTTCAATAATGGCACACTTTTTTCCATAGGATGCAGCTCGGTTAACTGATGCTATCCCACCACTACCGCCACCAATGGCAATATAATCATAATGTTTGGTCATAAAATATCCTTAATACTCATTTTCATAATTTGGTTATTAGCTTTGCATAAAGCGCATAATAAAAAAAGTATTAATTTTGAAATTTAATAATAGTTATTAACGATTGATCATACTAATAATTATTAACGTTCTATATTATTAAGGGATTTGATTAAAGTGATGACCAGTTTTTAACAATTTTTAAGTTATGCTGAAAACAAAATAATAGCTAAATGAGGTTATAAAGATTTGAAAAAACAATCGGCTACTTAGCCTAGTAGCCGATTTTATCTACTACGATTTAGCGATTCTTTATTGCATTAATAATATTAGTTGTGGAACAACCATCTTCAAAGTTAAGCACTTTAACCGTTCCACCTGCGGCAATTACTTCCTTTCCACCTGCAATATCCTCAGGTTTGTAATCACCACCTTTGACTAGAACATCAGGCAAGACGCTAGCAATTAATCGTTGTGGTGTTTCTTCTTCAAATGGCACAACCCAATCAACTGAATCAAGCGCACCTAATACAATCATACGTTGCATTAGTGGGTTAATTGGGCGAGATTCTCCTTTTAACTGCTTCACCGAAGTATCACTGTTCACCGCAACAATTAAACGATCTCCTAGTTTACGCGCATTAGCAAGGTAAGAAACATGACCCGCATGTAAAATGTCAAAGCAACCATTGGTCATAACAATTTTTTCACCACGCATGCGCGCCTTTTGAACTTCTTCTTTAAGTTCATCTTCTGTCATTACCCCAAAACCGTCATCGGCACGGGCTCGAATAGCATTACTTAGCTCGACCTGCGAAACCGTTGATGTACCCAGTTTACCAACAACAACACCGGCTGCAGCATTGGCTAGAAAGCAACTTTCTTCTAAAGATTGCCCCGCTGCTAACGCCGCTGCTAAGGTGGCAATTACAGTATCGCCCGCACCAGTCACATCAAACACTTCTTTGGCTTGAGTCGGTAGATGATAAATCGGTTTATCTAATTGGAGTAACGTCATGCCTTTTTCACTTCGTGTTACTAAAAGCGCTTTTAGATCGTACTGTTTAATCAATTGATAACCTTTTTCTACGATATCTTCTTCGTTTTGGCAATGGCCGACTACTGCTTCAAACTCCGACATATTAGGTGTTAAGATTGTTGCACCACGATAACGCTCAAAGTCCGTACCTTTAGGATCAACTAAAATCGGTACATTGGCTTGATTGGCAAGCTTAATCATTGCTTGAACTGCCGATAATGCACCCTTAGCATAATCCGACAGAACCAACACTTTATGGGTCATTAATGCTGTTTGAATGCGTTCAAGAATCGGCGTTGCATCAACATTGCCAAATCCTTCTTCAAAATCGATTCGAATTAATTGTTGATTGCGTGATAGGACTCGCAGTTTGGTGATGGTTGGATGCGTTGAAACCGATACAAAATCACAGTGAACGTTATGTTTACTGAGTTGTTCATCAAGAATTTTAGCTGGTTCATCAATGCCTGTTAAGCCAATAAGTCGCGCGTTACCACAAAGTGAAGTTATATTCATGGCAACATTGGCTGCACCGCCTGGGCGTTCTTCTAAAGAGTCAATTTTAACGACGGGTACTGGGGCTTCTGGTGATATTCGATTAGTCCCCCCATACCAATAGCGATCTAACATAATATCGCCCACAACTAATACATTGGCACAATTAAAATCAGGTAATGATGTTTTCATTATGACTCGTTATCCTTACTTGTTCAGTTTAATTCATTGTGTATCTGATTCAGACTCTTGGCTGTCGTCTTCTATATTGTCATGTTGACGCGGTTGGTAAAAACGGGCAAAAAAGGTGCCAATTTCAAACAGGAAACAGATAGGTACAGCTAATAATATTTGTGAAAAGACATCCGGAGGCGTTACAAACATCGCGACAGCAAACACCCCAACAATAATATAAGGGCGTTTTTTACGTAGGCTTTTAGGTGTAGTGATTCCAGTCCAGCAAAGCAAAATAATAGCGACTGGCACTTCAAAAGCAAAGCCAAATACCACAAAAAGGGTCATAACAAAATCAAGATACTTGGTAATGTCCGTATTAATAGCCACATCAACCGGCGCCGTATGAATAAAAAAGTAAAATGCCAGTGGAAACACCACAAAATAAGCAAAGGCTATACCAAGATAAAAAAGGATCGTGCTTGATACAATTAGTGGCATCACCAGACGTCTTTCATGTTGGTAGAGTGCTGGCGCAATAAAGCCCCAAATTTGGTACAGTACATACGGAATTGAGATAAATATCGCCACCACGGTTGTTAGCTTAATTGGCGTAAAAAACGGGGCTGTAATATCGGTTGCTATCATGCTACTACCTTGAGGTAATTGGCTGATGAGTGGATTTGCCACAATGTAGTAAATATCATTGGAAAAATAGAGTAAACAAGCTAATACCAACAATATACAGATAATGCAACGTAGTAGTCGTGTTCTGAGTTCAACAAGATGACCAATTAATGGTTGAGTAGCGTCGTCTGTCATGATTTATTTTTATCTGAGTCAATTTGGGGATCAATTTGCGTTGCAGAGTCAATTTCATTTTTTAATGATTCTGTTACGCGCTTTAAATCATCGATAGATTCTTGAATTTCTGGCGTAAGTGTTGTTAAACCACTTTGTTCGGCCTTTTTTAAACTATCTTGTAATTCTTGTAGTTTAAGTTCTTTATTTAACTCTAACTGTACAGTGGCTGACATGCGGCGTAACATCTTTATCCAACCTGCAACTGTTTTTATCGCAACAGGTAACCGTTCTGGACCTAATACTACCAGACCAATAATTAATACTAATAATAATTGACCAAAGCTGATATCAAACACGACTTACTCTTTTTTGTTGTGATTATTAACATCAGATGATGTCAATATTATCGACTTTTTGTGAATTGTCTTGTTGTTTTTTATCGTCATTATCATCGTCATTTATTGCTTTTTTAAAGCCTTTAATTGATTCACCAAGATCAGAACCCAATGAACGTAATTTCTTTGTTCCAAATAACAACACAACAACAGCAATTAATATAAGGAGCTGAGGCAAGCTTGGCATCATGATAATTATCTCCAATGGGGGTACATAACCAAATTATACACGCAAATTAGAATATTCCCAAATAATTAGCTCAACGCACTATCAATATCATAATACATAAAGCGCAAACTAACCCAAGCATTCCATATAGCGTTCGTTCACGCTTTTTACTATGCTGTAATTCTTGATTAATTTGTTTTAATTGAACATTCATCTGTTTGGCGGTTCGTTCAAAATCATTTAATTTTTCTGGTAACTGTGGCAATAGAGTGCGCCACTCGGGCAACGATTCCCAAGCTTGTTGCAGTATTTTTTTTGCACTATATTTATCTTGATACCATTTTTCTAAAAATGGCTTTGCTGTTTGCCATAAATCAAGTTCTGGATAAAGTTGACGACCAAGTCCTTCAATATAAAATAGCGTTTTTTCAAGAAGGGTTAATTGAGGTTGAATATCCATGTCAAATTGGCGGGCAACTTGAAATAATTGCAATAAAATCTGTGAAAATGAGATTTCAGCTAGAGGTTTTGCAAATGCTGGCTCACACACATTGCGCATTGCCATTTCAAGCGCTATAGCATCGGTAGTTTCTGGTACCCAACCTGATGCGATATAAGTTTCAGCTATTTTTCGATAATCTCGATTAAAAAATGCCAAGAAATTCTCGGCAAGATAGCGCTGATCATCATTACTTAATATGCCAACAATGGCACAATCAATACCAATATAGCGAGGATTTTGTGGATCGGTAATATCGACAAAAATATTACCCGGATGCATATCAGCATGGAAAAAGTTATCACGAAATACTTGGGTAAAAAAAGCTTGAACACCTCGTTCTGCAAGTAATTTCATATTGACATTATTTTGCTTAAGTTGCTCGATATCTGAAATGGGAATCCCTTTAATGCGCTCTTCAACAATTACATTTTTTCGACAAAGATCTTGATAAACATAAGGGATATATAAAGTATCACTATTGATAAAATTATCACGCAATCTAACGGTATTATAAGCCTCTTTTTGTAAATCCAACTCTTTTAATAGCGTCATTTCATAATCATGCACTATTTCAACCGCTCGCAATTTTTCGCCTGATTTGATACGTTTAGTAAATTGTTTAGCCACCCAATACATTAAACCGATATCAGCTTGAATAACCGGTAAAATATTAGGACGCAAGACCTTGATGACAACTTCGGCTTGGCTACGTTTTAATACTGCGGTATGGACCTGTGCTATTGACGCTGCCGCTAATGGCTTTTCATCAAAATCGGAAAAATAATGATCTATCGGTTGCTCTAATGCAGACTCAATCAATTGTCTAGCCATTTTTCCATCGAAAGAAATCACTTGGTCTTGCAATCTAGCCAAAGCTTCGGCTATATGTTTTGGTAAAACATCACGCCGAGTTGAAACCATTTGTCCAAACTTTATCCAAACTGGTCCTAATTCTTGCAGCCCTTGTCGTAAACGTTCACCAATTTCTTGATTTTTTGCCTTAGGTCTAACCCAAAATAGGCAGAATAATAAAGTACGAAGCCACTTTGATGAACGATGTTTCGGCAACAGTTCATCTAATTGATAGGCTCGAAATACGGTTAATATTTTAAATAGTCGAAAAAATGTCATTGTTATTCATCGCATCAAAATTTAAAGCCAGTATGTAACGCGACAATACCACCGGTCATGTTGTGATATTTCACATCGACAAATCCTGCATCTTCCATCATTTTTTTCAATGTTTTTTGATCGGGATGCATACGAATTGATTCAGCTAAATAACGATAACTTTCCGAATCATTTGCCACAATTTTCCCCATTAGTGGTAACATGGTAAAAGAATACAGATCATACGCTTTATTTAGGATCTGATATTGTGGTTTAGAAAATTCAAGGATTAATAAGCGTCCACCGGGCTTCAATACTCGCCACATAGAGCGTAAAGCCTTTTCTTTATCAGTGACATTGCGTAAACCAAATGAGATAGTGATACAATCAAAATAGTTATCAGCAAAAGGTAATTCTTCTGCATTGGCTTGTACATATTCAATATTTTTAAATAAGCCTTTGTCTCGCAGTTTATCTCGCCCAACCTTTAACATTGATTCGTTAATGTCAGCTAAAACAACTAATCCTTCATCACCGACCAATTGAGAGAATTTTGCCGTTAAATCACCTGTGCCACCAGCAAGATCTAGAACTTTTTGGCCTTTACGCACACTGCTATATTCAATAGTAATTTTTTTCCAAATTCGATGGATACCAAATGACATGAGATCATTCATGACATCGTATTTATCGGCAACAGAGTGAAAGACTTCGGCAACACGTTTTACTTTTTCTTGTTTTGGTACTTGCTGGTAACCAAAATCAATTTTTTCTTGATTTGTATTGTCTTGTTTATCAGAAGATTGAGACATAGAAATTTACCTATCCAAAGATTTACCTTATTTTAGCATAAGCCACAATAAATGTGATGAACTAAATCAATAATGCTTCAACCTTCTTAGAGACGATTTCAAAATATCCCTGTTGTGAACATTGTGGGGTTAAATCTTTTTCGTGAATAACTAAATCAAAATGGTAACTGTCTTTAAAGGCTTTTAAAACATCATTATCTTTTTGGAAGATTTGACTGTAATATTGCATTAGTGTTGCAAAATCAATTGAGGTAAAAACAAGTTTATTAGCGGTTTCAACAGCTTTTGAAATTCGTTCGACATGTAACATCGCAATTTTAATATAATCAGATTCGCTTAAATAACGCTTGTTATGATGGGTTGAGATTTCCCGCTCAATATAATTAATATAACCATTAGGCACATATTGAGTATTATAAATATTAGCCAGTTGAATAGATAAGTCACAAAATCTACCTTGACCGATAATAGCTACTTTTTTAACAAAAAAAGGTTTTGCTGCTTGGGCAATAAAAGACCAATTTTTATAGGGGTTTTCACGGATTTGTGTCGCGCTGATATTCATAAACTCTCGATTAGCATCGACAATGACTACCGGACAGCCAAAATAGAACTCGTGATTTTTGACATCTTGTGGCTCACTAGTAAAAACCACATCAGGTTTAATTTTATGTGCTGAAAGAATCTGCTTAACACGACAGCTCCAATCTTGCCAACCATTCGGATAAAATTCAATACCCGCTTCATCAAGTACATGGATATGGATATTGTGACGATCTTTAAACGTCTCTTTTAACCAAGAAAAACGGTCGCTTACTTGAGGTTGTTTTGGTAAATGGCTTTTATCAAAGAGTAGCTTATCGCGCGATGCTTCGCAACCAAGAAGAATATGTAATTCATCAACTTGGCTCATGGCTTTTTCAATCAAATAAATATGACCACAATGTAAAGGATAAAACTTCCCAAAAATTAAACCAACTTTATGCTTAAAAGCCATGACAATTACCAAAACACTCAAAAATTAATAACAATTTACAGAAAAAAAAAGCAATTTCTAATCAAATTATGCTATTGGATATATTTTATCAATTAGTAAAATAACTTTTATAACCTAACTAATTGATAGCAAAAATATAAACTAATATTTTCTTATTTTTGCAAGTTAGATAATAAAATACCCGTAGCAACTGAAATATTCAATGCAGGCATGTTATCATTGCCCTTTAAATGTACAACCACATTAGCACAATCGATAAGTTTCATATTAATTTGTTGGAATATGACTAATGCAACTTTTTTATTAAAACGAATTTTATGTAATTCACTTGATGCAATGGACTTTGCTTGACAAGGTAATAGTGCAACAACTTGGTAACCCTGTCGTTTAAGCATATCAAGTGAAGCAACAAAATCATCACTTTTAATTGCTTCAACAGCCTCTACTCCGCCTTCGGCCACACGCATAGCTGCACCACTATCAAGTAAATTTGTTTGGCGCAATATCACACCATTAACACCATAAAATGCAGCACTACGCATTAATCCGCCTAGATTATGAGGATTGTTAATATCGTCAAGGGCTAACACACAATCATGTTCTCTATCACTCTTTTCTTCTAAATAATCTAATAATGTGAGAGGAACACGCTTTTTAACAATTAAACAGACGCCACCATGGTGTTGGGTTTGGGTTATTTTGCTAATTTGTTCACTAGAGACAACATCATAACCTAACCGCTGTTTAACCAACCAGTCGATTATATCTTTAAACTGATAAGCCATCTCTTGAGTAATAAATAGTTTGACAATGGCTGTACGTCGATGTTTGAAAACAGCCTTACAACTATTTTCACTATAAACCAAAGTTTCTTCTTTTCGTTGACGATATCCATCATAACCAAATGTAGGCGTTTGTTCATTAGTGCGAACTTTTTTTTGCCATGGAGAATCGTTAGCGATGAAAGATTGAGATTGATTAAGTTCAACACTAAACTTATTTTTTATAAAATCAGATTTATCATTTCGAGGTTTGAATGTTTCAATACGGTCTTGACGATCGCGTTTAGGTTTCGACTGAAATGAATCATCTTTACGCTTACCTTTCCATCCGGTAGACTTTTCTGTAGCTGAGCGAGCAGACTTCTTTGGTGCACTATTTGTGGCGTAAAAAATAGTAGGTTTGCTTTTTTCGGTATTGTCGTTCATATCAATCTCACAGTTAATCGGTTATCGCGTACGGATGGTTGGGGCTATTTTATCTAATACGCCATTAACAAATTTATGGCTGTCAGCAGCACCAAATGTTTTAGTTAATTCAATAGCTTCATTAATGACCACTTTATAAGGTACATCTTGACGTTTCATTAATTCATATAGTGCGATTCTAAGTACCGCTAATTCAATTTGCCCTAATTCATCAACAGTGCGTTCAGTGAGATAAGGCGCCATTTTATCATCTAATTCGGCGGTATTTTTGGCTACTCCATTCAACAATTCACGAAAATACTTAGCATCAACGCCTTTCATATCTTGTTCTGCAATAAAACTTGTCTCAACATCAGCAAGATCATTTCTGGAAACTTGCCAAGAGTAAATGGCTTGTACTGCACATTCTCTTGCTCGACGACGAGGATTTACTAATGCCACTAAATTACTCCTTAATTGCTTTAATAATATTTAGCATTTCCAGTGCAGTTAATGCGGCTTCAGCACCTTTATTGCCGGCCTTGGTACCTGCACGTTCAATAGCTTGTTCTATACTTTCGGTAGTTAAAATACCAAATCCAACTGGAATGGTGTTATCTAAGCTTGCGCTTAATAAACCTGAGCTTGATTCGCCCGCGACAAAATCGAAATGCGCCGTACTACCCCGAATGACAGTACCTAACGCCACAATTGCGTCATATTTTTTCGACTGTGCTGCAACTTTTGCGGCAAGTGGAATTTCATAAGCTCCAGGAACCCAGATAACCGTGATATTTTTATCATCGACTTGACCAATACGTGTTAATGCGTCAATTGCACCATTTACTAGGCTATCATTAATAAAATGATTAAAACGTGCCACCACAATTGCAACTTTCGCTTTTGGCGCAGCCACTTTACCTTCAATTGTTTGCATATTAATTCCTTACCAATTCTATTATGAATGTCATTTCACTCTCTTTTAAGTGAAAAGAGACTTAATAAATTGTATCATGAAAGAAAAACTTATCCTATTGGCAAATAACGCTACGGCCAAGTTCTGTCCAAGATATTATTTAAAATAAACGCAAAGAATTTTGCTATTGCAAATGTATTATTTGTTAAGTTTAAAATTAATTTAAATTTTGTCGTTATTTCAACTGTCATTATTAAAAATTACCTTAATTTATTTTTATTTTAATGTTTATTTTTACACTTAACGGCATACATTCCTGAAAGTTTTTGACAAGATAGGAAATATTATCGCTTGCAAGCTATTTTGAAAAAATTACAATAGAGAATAAATTTATCGATGGAGAAATATCCGTGTACATTAACAATATTCGCAATGAATTAAACCAAGCTATTGACGTATTAACTAATTTTGTCTCAGATAATAAAAATCTGCAACAAATTCAACAAGCCGCAATCTTAATTGCCGATTCGTTTAAACAAGGCGGCAAAGTGTTATCGTGTGGTAATGGTGGTTCTCATTGCGATGCTATGCACTTTGCTGAGGAGCTAACCGGCCGCTTTCGTGATAATCGCCCTGCTTACCCAGCCATTGCCATATCAGATGTAAGTCACATTTCATGTGTCGGTAATGATTTTGGATTCGATTCCATTTTTTCACGATATGTTGAAGGTGTTGGTCAAAAAGGTGATGTGCTTTTAGGTATTTCAACCTCAGGAAATTCAGCTAACGTACTTAAAGCAATTGAAGCAGCAAAACAAAAGGACATGAAAATCATTACATTAACCGGTAAAGATGGCGGTAAGATGAATGGACTTGCCGATGTTGATATTCGTGTTCCGCACTTTGGTTATGCCGATCGCGTGCAAGAAATCCATATCAAAGTGATTCATATTCTTATTTTGCTGATCGAAAAAGAAATGGCTAAATAATATGTGTGAATTATTAGGTATGAGCGCTAATGTGCCAACTGATATTTGCTTTAGTTTTACTAGCCTAATTAAACGAGGTGGGGACAAAGGTCCCCATAAAGATGGCTGGGGAATTACTTTTTATGAAGGAAAAGGCTGCCGGACATTTAAAGATCCCGAGCCTTGCAGCTATTCACCTATTGCTAAAATGGTGAAAGAATACCCCATCAAATCTAAAGCCGTGATAGCCCATATTCGACAAGCTAATCGAGGCGGTGTCGCCCTAGAAAATACCCACCCATTCACCCGCGAACTATGGGGAAAGAACTGGACTTTTGCGCACAATGGGCAATTAACCGATTACCAACATTTAGATACAGGGCTATTTCAACCCATTGGTGAAACCGATAGCGAATATGCTTTCTGTTACTTAATAAATCAACTACATCAAAAGTATTCGCAAAAACCGACTAATGATCTTGAGCTGTTTAATTTTATTCAACAATGTGCCAATCAGTTAAGCCAACTTGGTATATTTAATATGCTATTGTCTGATGGGCAATATGTGTTTGCCTACTGCTCAACCAATTTACATTGGATAACCCGTAAAGCGCCTTTTGGCAAAGCAAAATTGCTGGACGAAGATGTCGAAATTGACTTTCAAAAACATACAACACCGAATGATGTCGTTACCATTATTTCTACACTACCATTAACTTCGAATGAAACATGGCATAAGCTCAATACTAACGAGGCTATTTTATTTAAAGATGGTGAAATTAGCCAATCTTCCTCATTTTAACGTGTGGCATTGGTGGCTCATTTTTAAATTGATATTGTAGATAACTTAAAGTTAATAGCCCAATGGTAGTCAGCACTATCCATGGAAGATGTGGAAATCCCATTTGCTTAGCAATATCATATAACCAACCCGCACCGGTATAACCTAGAAACCCACCTAGAGCAAGCCCTAAACGACTAAATCCCATATAACTACCTTTTGCCTTAGGATTACTTAGTATTGTTGATAAAGTTTCACGGGCAGGTTCTGCAATAATTGCTCCTAAATAAAATAACGCAATCAGTGATAATAGCACTGTTAATTGTGATGTAAAACCTATGATAATAAAAGCAAATGACATTAAAAATAGACCAAATTTAAGGCGCTGATCTAATCTGAAATATTTTTCACTCCAACGAGCAAGTGGATAAAGCAGTGCAAGCGAAATACCAGCTTGAATAGCATACATCCATTTTACATAACTAGGGCTACCTGATACGCTTGTGATTGTTAAAGGTAACATCAACATAATTTGCACCCATAGTACATAATAACCGGTTAACGTAAGTACATAGCGAGTAAATTTTTTATCTTTTACAACCATTTTCATGCCATTAATAATAGGAGCTTTGCCAATGGCAATGTGATAAGCAGGTAGGAAGAAAATATTAAAAATCCCACATAAGAAAAAAATAAAAGCGCCACACCAACACACTAAATGGAAGTCATAATCAATTAAAATGCCACCGATAAGAGCACCAATCACAGCACCAGCATTATCTTGTATCATTAACAGTGATATGAACTTACCACGCTCATGTGGGCGGGTAAATTTAATAGTTAGTCCCATACGAGGCGGATCAAATAATAGTCCTCCTAACGCTGAAAGTAAGCAAGAAAGTAATAATAACCAAGGCTCGCTAGCAATCGCCATTGAGATAAAACCAACGCAACGTAAAAACATACCCGTCACAATCATAGGCTTTGCACCAAAGCGATCGGCAATAGCACCACCAATAATCCCAAAGCCTTGTTGAACAAATTGCCGAAATCCTAACGCAAAACCAACAAATAGAGCGCTCCAACCGACTTGGTTAACAAAGTGGGTTGAAACCAGCGGAAACACCACATAAAACCCTAATACAATAAACAAATTATCAAGCAGAAGTATTTGCCGGCCTGTTTTACGAATTTGGGATGGTATTGGCATTTACTTCACTCTTTGCGCTAAATAGCTTTGATAATCAGGAATTTCAATGTCAACTTCTTGCGTAAAAATAGAAGATTGGATCAATGCATTGGCTGTAGCTTGATTAGTAGCAACGGGAATGTTCCAAACCGTAGATAGCCGTAACAACGCTTTGACATCGGGATCATGAGGTACGGCATTAAGTGGATCCCAAAAAAAGATTAAGATATCAATTTTACCTTCTGCAATTAATGCACCAATTTGCTGATCGCCCCCCATAGGGCCACTTAGCATTGGTGTGATATTTAGTCCTATTTCTTGTTTTATCAATGTGCCTGTCGTCCCTGTACCACATAAATTATGTCGAGAAAGTTCTTCACGATTTTTTTTACACCAATTTAATAAAGAATCCTTTAAATGATCGTGAGCAACTAAAGCAATATTTTTTTGAGCCGATAATTTACGTGTGGTATAAAGCATCATTGTTATCCTAATTTATTATTATCTTTCTAGATTTTTTAACAGAGTATTAATTAAAGTGCAAGGGATATTTAATCGATAGCAAATAATAAAAAAGGCACCGAAGTGCCTTTTTATACAATATCAAAAGAGATTAGAATTGGTAGATTAAACCAAGTGCCACTGTGTCTTTTGTTGTGCCATTGATTTGTGATTTAGTAAATGAGCCGTCTTCATATAAAGCATGACGTGCACCGATGTCATCTTTATCTAACAAGTTGATTTTATAATCGATAATAGCTTGTAAGTTTTTGTTAAAGTCATAAGTTAAACCAACATCAACATATTTAGCTACATCATTACCTTTAAGCCCTGCATCATTTGAATAATGAGATGCATCTTTAACTTTATGTTGGATATAAGCAACAGATGGCGTTAAACGACCCACTTCAAAGTCAATACCGTATTGCGCAACAAATTCATAACCTTTGGTTTTTAAATCATCAGCGCGGTGATTCGTCGATGCATTATCCCAACCATATTTTTGTTTACCTTGAATATATAACGCAGCTAAATAAAGGTTGTCGTTATCATATTTGATACCAGCTGACCATGTTTTAGCATCCTTATGACCACCCGTTTGTGCATAACCAGCACCAACCGATAAACCTGTATCAAGTACATCCCAATCAACAACAGAACCCCATGCTTCAGCACTATCATGTTTTGCATTACTATTCTGTTTGTTGAAATGATTTGTTGAGCTGTTATCGCCATTATCCGCGTATTGAACAGCAAAACGCAAACCATTTACTAAACCAAAGAAATCTGAATTACGGTAAGTCGCAACGGCCTTTGTACGAGCTGTTAATGCATAAAGATTATTATCTGAAGCATCACCACCAAATTCTGGTAAAACATCAGTATAAGACGTTAATGTTTTTAACACACCATCATTACGACCATAATCAAATGATCCAAAATCACCAAAATTTAAACCAGCAAATGCATAACGCGTTTCGTTATCTGCATTTTTACCAGTATTGGCTTCGTACTCCCAACGGCCATAGCCAGTTACGCTATCTGTCACTTGTGTTTGACCTGACATGCCTAAACGTGCAGTGGTTTTGTCACCTTCACCAGTTTGATTATTACGATCGGTAATATAATTTAAAGCATAAACTCGACCATAAAAGTCCACTTTATTACCGTCTTTATTCCACACTTCGATAGAAGCGTTTGCCGTACCTGCAATTAAAAGCGCAGGAATAGCGATTGCTAATAGATTACGTTTCATTTTGTTACCCTCGTAGGTATTTTATATTATTAAAGACGCAAATTATTTTGCTCTTGTTTTAATAAATAATTGTCAATAAATAACAATCATATTATTACTGTGATATCTATTTTTATTAGATAACAAATAGATTTTATTGCACTTATTGCCTATTTAACAATGTTAACTAGATTATTTCTGCGAATTTACGAATATTTTAATATTTAATGTAGATTTTTTTAGACATAAAATGTGTTTTTAACAAGAAAAGCATTTAGCAGGCGAAAAAAAAGGCACCTAAGTGCCTTTTTATAAGATATCAAGAAATTAGAATTGGTAAATTAAACCAACACCTAACACGTCTTTAGTACCCGGTTTGTATGGATGACGACCATTGCTCTCACGAACAGTATTTGCTTCTGCACCAATGTCGTATTTCTTAAGTAGATTGAATTTATATTCTACGATAGCGCTAAAGTTTTTGTTTAGATCATATGTTGCACCAAGTGAAACATATTTAGCTAAATTACGACCTTCTTTATGATCATCATCATAATAACCATCTTCAACATTGCTCACCTTATGCTGCACATAAGCTAAAGAAGGCGTTAAACGACCTACTTCTAAATCAATACCATATTGAGCAACTAATTCAATACCTTTGATTTTTGGATCTTTATATTTTTCACCATCAGTGCGATCATTCCAAGTATTGAATTTAGATTGGAAGTAGTTAGCAGCTAGATACAAGTTGTAATTATCATATTTGATACCAGTAGTCCATGTTTTGACTCTTTTAAATTCACCTGGTTCGTACGCAGATTTACCAGCTGTTTGAGCATAACCTGCCCCCAGAGTTAAACCTGTATCAAAAATATGCCATTGGACATTTGCACCATAGGCTTCACGGCTTTCACCACTAAATCCATCGAAATCACCGTCTGCATCCTCTTTTATGCTAGCAAGTTTACTATCATAAGTTGCAGCGTTATCACCATTATCAGCATACTGTAATGCAAAGCTTAAATCATCAGTTAAACCGAAGAAGTTGTTGTTACGATAAGTTGCAACAGCTTTAGTACGTGCAGATAACACGTTCCAATCGTTGTTTGCTGCATCACCACCAAATTGTGGTAATACGTCAGTATAAGCTGTGATTGCTTTTAACACACCATCGTTACGACCATAGTCGAATGAACCAGCATCACCAAAATTTAAACCAGCAAATGCATAACGTACTTCGTTGCTAGAATTTTTACCAGCTTTCGCTTCGTATTCCCAACGGCCATAGCCAGTTAGGCTATCAGTAATCTGAGTTTGACCAGACATACCTAAACGAGCAGAAGTATCATCACCTTCACCTGCTTGTCCACGGTCAGTAATGTTGTTAGCTGCTTTTACTCGACCATAAAAGTCAACTTTATTACCATCTTTGTTCCAAACTTCAATAGATGCATTTGCGCTAGCTGCAGCTAAAAGCGCAGGGATAGC
Organism: Gilliamella sp. X-60; assembly: GCF_057063585.1. Classification (NCBI taxonomy): domain Bacteria; kingdom Pseudomonadati; phylum Pseudomonadota; class Gammaproteobacteria; order Orbales; family Orbaceae; genus Gilliamella; species Gilliamella sp. X-60. The sequence goes on from NZ_JBXSQJ010000003.1 coordinate 100,305, forward strand.
GATTGCTAATAGATTACGTTTCATTTTTTACCCTCATGGTTATTTTCTAAAAAGACACTTTCCATTAGTTTAGTGTCAATTTTCATACAATAATTATTCATCCAAAAAATAATATTTTTATCTATTATTTTTATCTACTTTTTACAGTATCGTAAATTATGTATAAATTTTTTATAAAATCAAGCGAACTTTTCATTAAATGTGATGTCTAAGGCTAAAAATGAGCCTGTTTGATTATTTTTTGCACATAAAACTAGTTTTTTAATTTTTATCCCCCAACCAAATTTTGGTTGGGAATTTAATCAACTTAAAAATTCGCATTACGTGGCGTTCTTGGGAATGGGATCACATCGCGTACATTTTGAACACCTGTTACATACACAATTAAGCGTTCAAAACCAAGTCCAAACCCCGAGTGCGGCACTGTGCCGTAACGGCGTAAGTCACGATACCACCAATAATCTTCTTTCTTCAGCCCCATTTCTTCCATTCGTTTATCCAACATATCTAAACGCTCTTCACGCTGAGAACCACCAATAATTTCACCAATCCCCGGTGCTAAAACGTCCATTGCTGCAACGGTTTTACCATCATCATTCATACGCATATAAAACGCCTTAATGTCTTTAGGGTAGTTTTTGACAACCACTGGTGCTTTAAAATGTTGTTCCGCTAAGTAACGTTCATGCTCTGAGGCTAAATCAATTCCCCAACTGACAGGGTTTTCAAACTGAGCATCACAGTTTTGCAAAATGGTAATAGCATCGGTGTAATCCACTTGCGCAAAATCAGCATTAATAAAGTTCTCAAGGCGATTGATTGCTTCTTTATCAACATGCTGGGCAAAAAATTGCATATCATCAGCCCGTTTTTCTAACACGGCTTTAAACACATATTTCAGCATGTCTTCGGCAAGTTTAGCATTGTCATTGAGATCAGCAAATGCCACTTCAGGCTCCATCATCCAAAATTCAGCTAAATGGCGAGTGGTATTTGAGTTTTCAGCTCTAAATGTTGGACCAAAAGTATAAACTTTAGAAAGCGCACAAGCATAAGTTTCGGCATTTAATTGCCCAGAAACAGTTAAAAAAGCTTCTTTACCGAAAAAGTCTTTATCAAAATCAACCTTACCGTTGTCCGATTTAGGCAGATTTAACATGTCCAGTGTTGAAACGCGGAACATTTCGCCCGCTCCTTCGGTATCTGATGCAGTAATAATTGGTGTTGATAACCAATAAAAACCACGTTCATCAAAAAACTGGTGAATTGCTTGTGCAAGCGTATGGCGTACACGCGTTATCGCACCAACAATATTGGTTCTTGCTCGTAAATGAGCCACTTCTCGCAAATATTCAATAGAGTGACGTTTAGCTGCCATTGGATAAGTTTCAGGATCATCAACAAAGCCATATACTTCAACTTGCGCTACTTGTAATTCATATTTCTGACCTTGACCTGGTGATTCCACCACTTTACCCGTGACTTTAACCGAACACCCAGCCGTTAAACGTAAGATCTCTTGTTCATAATTAGGTAAATTATTTTCAATAACCGCTTGAATAGGATCAAAGCAAGAACCATCATAAACGGCTAAAAATGATATGCCTGCTTTAGAATCACGCCGAGTTCTTACCCAACCTTGAACAGAAATTGTGCTACCAACAGCAATTTTGCCTTGTAACACATCAACAATAGGTGCAACTGAAGTCATTTTAATTATCCATCTCTACATTAATTGTTTAAGTAATCTTTAAAGTAATACAGATCTATTCTAACGGTTATTCCATAGCAAAATGGAATTTTTGAATAATAAAATCTTGATTACTGATTTCTATTTTCTAATATGAACATAGGTTAAATATGAATTATTATCAAATTTTAACGCTAAAAGTTCGTTTTAATTCATCAATAAAATCTAAATCCTGAGATATCGTTTTCCCAGGGCTATCTGATAGCTTCGCAACGGATTGATTATTACATTCCGTTAATTTAAGCACAATATTCAATGCTTTAGTATTGGCATTTTTAGAGGGAATATCACAAGCTAAAAAACCACCCACGCCAAAAGATAATTTTACGCGGTGATTAAAATGCTGATAGATGTTAATCGCTTTATCAAAATTTAAGCTGTCTGAAAATACCAATAACTTTGTTTTAGGATCAATGCCTAACTGCTGGTAATGCGCAATCGCTTTTTCGCCCCATTCAATTGAATCGCCCGAATCATGGCGAAGCCCTTGGTAGTGAGATGCAAAATATAAATTAAAATCACGTAAAAACGCATCCATTGTAATACAATCGGTCAATGCTATCCCCAAGTCATGAGGATATTCATCTAACCAAACCTGAAGCGCATTTGTTTGGCAATCCTGAAGATTATGGGTTAAACGCTGATGAGCTTGAAACCACTCATGTGCTTGCGTTCCAACAGGCGTAAGCCCTAAACGATAGGCGAGTAAATAATTGCTAGTGCTATGAAAGTTATTAAAATTCGATTTCAAATAACTAACAACAGCTTCTTGCACCGCAAACGAATAACGCCTACGAGTACCAAAATCCATTAAATTAAAACCCGACATATCCATATTAGCTGTTTTTTCATTAAACAAGGCTAATTTATCTTTTAGCCTTGCCAATGCTTCAGGAACGCCAATATTTGGCGAACGATCTTTATGGACAACCTCACTAATAACAGCAAGTAATGGCACTTCCCATAAAATGACATCTAACCATTTTCCTTTAATTGTAATGGAAAGCTTCCCATCTTCATTTTTTATAGTAAGCAAATTACTATTGAAACGCCATTTTTTAAGCCAATTTAAATAGTCAGATTTAAAAAAGGAGATATTTGATAAATAGCTAAATTCATCATCAGACAGCGCTAATGATTCCATTAATTTCACTTGATGTATTATTTGATCTGCATATTGCCCAAGTAGATCATCACTACGACAACGAAACTGTGCAACCACGGTTGCTTCAGGATAGTGATGAAATACGGCCTGTTGCATATGCAACTTATAAGCATCAGTATCTAATATTGATGTAATTATCGCTGGTAACATGTAAATTTAATGCTATTACTTTAAAGAAAATTCTAGAGATTATAGCAGAATAATAATGAAGATATAGATTAATTATGTAATAAGATTGTTTTTAATCGGCTATAATATTCACTAGCACAACGTATAAATTGAGTCCAAACCAAAAGGTCATAACAACATGAATACAAAAACACCTGAATCGCAACCTATTGCAAAAAACCGTCTTGATTATAAAGCGCCTAATTTTACTATTACCGACATTGATCTTGATTTTGATTTAGCGCCCGAAATAACAACAGTAACAGCTCGTAGCCACGTCGTTCAAAAAAACCAGCAAGTGAGCGATTTAATTTTAGATGGCGAAGACCTTAAATTGATTTCCATTAATATCGACGAGCAACCATGGCATGATTACCAAATCACGAAAACAGGATTAATCATTCAAAACGTGCCTGCTGAGTTTACTTTAACGATTGTTAACGAAATCAAACCAATTGATAATACCGCACTTGAAGGATTATATGTATCAGGCGAAGCGCTTTGTACACAATGTGAAGCGGAAGGATTTCGTCATATCACCTATTATCTTGACAGACCCGATGTACTTGCACGCTTTGCAACACGCATTACCGCCAATAAACAACGCTATCCTTACCTACTTTCGAATGGTAATCGCATCGCGCAAGGTGAACTTGCTGATGGACGTCATTGGGTACAATGGCAAGATCCCTTTCCTAAACCAGCCTACTTATTTGCTTTAGTTGCTGGTGATTTTGATATTTTAAAAGATCAGTTTATCACGCAATCCAAACGCAAAGTTGATTTAGAAATTTATGTTGATAAAGGTAATTTAGATCGTTCGCACTGGGCAATGACAAGCTTAAAAAATGCCATGCGTTGGGACGAAACACGTTTTGGACTTGAATATGATTTAGATATTTTTATGATCGTTGCAGTCGATTTTTTCAATATGGGAGCAATGGAAAACAAAGGATTAAATATCTTTAATTCAAAATATGTGCTTGCCAAACCACAAACAGCAACAGATGATGACTATCTAGGTATTGAAGGGGTAATTGGTCATGAATATTTTCACAACTGGACCGGTAATAGAGTCACCTGTCTTGACTGGTTCCAACTCAGTTTAAAAGAAGGATTAACGGTATTTCGTGATCAGGAATTTAGCGCCGATATGGGATCTCGTGCAGTCAAACGGATTGAAGATGTAAAACTTTTACGTACCGTTCAATTTGCCGAAGATGCCAGCCCTATGTCTCACCCTATTCGCCCTGAACAAGTCATTGAAATGAATAACTTTTATACAGTCACCGTATACGAAAAAGGAGCTGAAGTTATTCGTATGATGCATACCTTGTTAGGTGAAGATAAATTCCAAGCAGGCATGAAACTCTATTTCAAACGCCATGATGGCAGTGCCGCAACGTGTGATGATTTTGTTGCAGCCATGCAAGATGCCTCAGGTATCGATTTAACTCAGTTTAAATTATGGTATAGTCAATCAGGTACACCTGAACTAACCGTTACCGATAATTACGACGAAAAAAACCAACAATATACTTTAACGGTAGAGCAATATACGCCAGCAACACAAGATCAAAATCAAAAACAAGCATTACATATCCCGATTGATATTGAATTATATCAACATGATGGCAAAGTTATTGCCTTGCAATATCAAGGTCAACCTATTCACCATGTTTTAAATTTAACACAGAGCACACAAAAATTTATTTTTGATAACGTGACTGAAAAGCCGATCATTTCATTATTACGTGATTTTTCAGCACCCGTTAAGTTGACTTATGATTATCAAGATAATGATCTCATTTTCCTAATGCAGCACGCGACTAACGCATTTAGCCGCTATGATGCAGCGCAAATGCTATTGGCAAAATATGTTCGTTTAAATGTAAAGAATTATCAAGAAAATCAAAAATTAGCACTACCTGATTCAGTATTAGATGCATTTCGAGCGGTACTGTTATCAGAAAATACTGATCCTTTCCTTATCGCGCAGATCTTGACCTTGCCATCTGAAAACGAATTAGCTAATTTATTTACTGTGGTTGATCCAATCGCTATTCATGAAGTCCGTCTGTTTTTACTAACTCAGTTTGCAAACGAACTTTATGATGAATTATTAGCCGTTTATCACCACAATAACACTTTACAATATCAAATTAAACATAATGATATTGCTAAGCGATCACTTAAAAACTGTTGTTTAACTTTATTAGCCTATGCTGATGACAATTCGCGCGCCAATACATTAGTGAGCCAACAATATCATCAAGCCAATAATATGACTGATTGTTTAGCCGCCTTGAATGTAGCGGTAAAAGCTGAACTTGATTGTCGAACAGAGCTATTAGTAGACTTTGATGATAAATGGCATCAAGATGGACTGGTTATGGACAAATGGTTAGCATTAAATGCAACAAGCCCTGATAAGAATGCCCTTGCTACAGTGAAAAAATTATTAACTCACCGATCATTTACGCTCAGTAATCCAAATCGCATCCGCGCATTAATTGGTGCCTTTGTAAATAATAACCCTGTGGCATTTCATGCTAAAGATGGTAGTGGTTATCAATTCTTAGTTGAAATCCTCACAGAGTTAAACCAAAAAAATCCGCAAGTTGCAGCAAGACTCATCGATCCGCTGATTCGATTAAAACGTTATGACGAAAAACGTCAACAACAGATGCGAAAAGCACTTGAAGCCTTACTAAAAATTGAAAATTTATCTAAAGATTTATTTGAAAAAATTAGTAAAGCATTAGCTGTATAGGTGGTAAAAATATCATCCGGCAATATCATTGCCAGATGATATTAATTAAATTAAAATTTAAGTTTTATACTGAAACACATACCTACCTGAAACTTTTTGACAATTATTCTAATGAGCTTTACATAATGACAATAAAAGAAATCACCCCAGCCGAACTTGTACAAAAATTAAAGCAACAAGATAATCTATTTTTACTTGATGTACGCGAACCCAATGAAGTAGCCATCTGCAGTATCAATCACGCAACGCATATTCCAATGAATATGATCCCGCTATATTTAGATAAAATCCCAGACGAAATAGATATAGTTATTTATTGTCATCATGGCAGGCGAAGCCTAAATGTTGCTTATTATTTAGCAGAAAATGGCTTTGATCCCAACTTCCTATATAACCTTACGGGCGGGATTGATGCTTGGGCATGCATAATTGATCAACAAATGCCAAGATATTAAAATGCCCGTTATCAAACGGGCTTTATTTTTTCTCGTTTATTCTTTAGGCATTACCCAATAACCATTTTGATTATGTGTTTTCATATAATATTTAAAGTATAAAAATTATTTATTTACAAACTATTCACAAATTGGCGATGCGTTTAATTGATTTCTTTATTTACAAATATCAAGTAAAATAGGCACAATTATAATTTTAGTAGTATAGGAAATAATGGTGGGCAAGGCATTACAGCAGAATTTGGTTGAAATCCATGATATGTCTTTTTATCGTGGAACAAGACCTATTTATAAAAATATGAATCTGAATGTCCCAAAAGGAAAAGTCACGGCAATTATGGGACCATCTGGCATTGGTAAAACCACCTTATTACGCCTAATTGGTGGACAATTAAAACCGCAATCAGGAAAAATTTTATTTGATGGTGAAGATATACCCAGCATGTCACGTTCAAGATTGTATGAAGTACGTAAACGCATGAGCATGTTATTTCAATCTGGTGCCTTATTTACTGATCTAACGGTATTTGACAATGTAGCCTATCCATTACGTGAACACCTTAATCTACCTGAACCTATACTGCATAATTTAGTATTAATGAAATTACAAGCGGTTGGCTTACGGGGCGCGGCTCAAATGATGCCAGCCGAACTATCTGGTGGTATGGCAAGGCGAGCCGCTTTAGCTAGGGCTATTGCGCTTGATCCCGATCTAATTATGTTTGACGAACCGTTTGCAGGACAAGATCCTATCTCAATGGGCGTAATTGTTAAGCTGATATCTGAAATTAACCAATCATTAGGATTAACCTGCATTGTTGTGAGCCATGATGTGAGCGAAGTACTCAGTATTGCAGATCATGCTTATATTGTAGCTGAACAGCATATTATTGCAGGCGGTACACCACAGCAACTGCGTGATAATAACGATTTACGCGTTAAACAGTTCCTTGACGGTTTGGCTGATGGACCAGTTCCTTTTCATTATCCTGCTGATGATTACCGATTAGACCTAAGCAGAGGTATAAAATAATGTTGAATTTACTGGCAAAATTAGGGCAATGGTTTATCAATATCATTGCGATGATTGGTCGTTCCGGTGTTATGCTGTTTGGAGCATTGATTGGCAAGCCACAATTTAATAAACAATTTCCATTACTCGTTAAGCAATTTTATTTTGTTGGAGTACAATCTCTCACTATTATTATTGTTTCTGGTCTTTTTATAGGCATGGTTTTGGCTCTGCAAGGTTATTTTATTCTGACTACTTTTGGAGCCGAAGCAAGCCTTGGGATGATGGTTGCGCTAGCCCTACTTCGCGAATTAGGGCCTGTTGTCGCAGGTTTACTGTTTGCTGGGCGTGCAGGCTCTGCTTTAACAGCCGAAATCGGCTTAATGAAAGCAACTGAACAGTTATCAAGTATGGAAATGATGGCAATTGATCCATTACGGCGTATTATCGCTCCACGTTTTTGGGCTGGATTTTTTAGTATGCCGTTTTTAACTGCAATTTTTGTCACCGTTGGCATTTTAGGTGGTGCGCTTGTTGGTGTTGATTGGAAAGGTATTGATGCGGGCTTTTTTTGGTCATCTATTCAAAGCAATGTTGATTGGTGGCATGATTTAGGAAACTGCTTTGTCAAAAGCTTCGCATTTGCCATCGCTAGCACTTGGATTGCACTTTTTAATGGTTATGATTGTGTACCAACATCAGAAGGAATTAGTCGAGCAACAACAAGCACTGTTGTTTATTCATCATTAGTTATTTTGGGGTTAGATTTTATTTTAACCGCATTAATGTTTAGTCATTGAGGTCATTAAACATGAGTCGTAAAATCGAAATTACAGTAGGATTATTTATGGTGCTGGTCATTTGTTCAGTGCTATTTTTATGTTTTAGAGTAACCGATCCAACATCATTTGCTAGCCATAATTCCTATCGAGTTTATGCTGTATTTGATAATATTGGGGGATTAAAAGCACGTTCTCCTATCAAAATTGGTGGCGTTGTAATTGGTCGAGTAAGCAATATAACGCTAAAATCATCAGATCTTGATGTGTATAAACCCTATGTGACAATGGATATTGATGCGCAATACAATCAAATTCCAAGCTCAAGTTCTCTCTCAATTAAAACATCGGGTTTATTAGGCGAACAATTTATTGATATCAACTTTGGACTTGACAAAAATACTGAAATGGAGCTCGATTCATTAGATAGCGAAGGTATAAACAATAGTTTGCCAATAGATCAGCATGAACCAGCCTATTTTCACGACGGTTTTGTAATAAACAACACTAAACCCGCTATGGTTATTGAAGACTTAATTGGTCAGTTCCTTTATAGTGCTGGGGGTTCGACTGATAAAGATAAAAAACAAGATACGCAAGATACAAACGAAAAGTAAGGAGTGACTATGTTAACCAAATTCAAACAAGCCGTTTTTTTAGTATTAGTTTTAATGTTTAGTGCTACAGCCTTTGCTGAAAACGATCCCTATAAAGAAATGCAAGTTTCTGCTGATAAGATTTTTAGCACCATGAATGCACAATCCGCAGCATTAAAATCAAACCCTAACAAACTCAAAGAGATTGTAAGATCGGATCTATTACCTTATGTACAAGTCAAATATGCTGGCGCATTGATTTTAGGTAATTATTATAAAAGTGCAACAGAAGCACAACGTACAGCTTATTTTGCGGCTTTTGAAAACTATCTGGTACAAGCTTTCGCTCAAGCATTATCTATGTATAATGGTCAAACCTATCAAGTTGAATCGCCAAAAGATTTAACTGGCAAAACACTTATTTCTATTCGTGTTTTATTAAATCAACCGGATAAAAATCAACAACCATTACGTATTGATTTTCAATGGCGTAAAAACTCTGTCACTGGCGAATGGAAAGCTTATGATTTAGTTGCTGAAGGTGTAAGCATGATCACCACAAAACAAAATGAATGGTCAACTATTTTACGTCAAAACGGTATTGATGCATTAACTAAGCAATTAACTGATCTTTCAAATCGCAATATTGATCCAAATGCTAAACAAAAAGGTTAGTCGATAATGTCGCGAATCAAAACAGAACAACTACAAGATATATTATGTTTACAGGGTGAACTTGATGTTCACTCTTTAAACGATTTATGGTCAACACAAAACACCATTTTAAACAGTGTCAAATACATTGATGTAGGGCAACTTACTCGAGTTGATTCTTCAGGACTCGCGACGTTAATTTATTTTTGCAATAAATATGATGTAAAGCTCAAAGGTATTAATCCTCAGCTACAAACATTAATTACCTTGTATGATCTACAACCTGTGATCAATGTTTAAAAAGTTAGGTTTTATACTAAAACGCATAGTTACCTGAAACTTTTTAACAAAAATAACTTCCATAATTTACATTAATAATGAGTATGAGTAATGAATAAAGAAGAAATAATCAATAAATTAAAAAATTCGCTTGAGCTTGATGATGTACATGTTTTGACCGACGATGGTAGTCATTTTCAAGTTATTGCTGTCGGTGAATTATTTGCCGATTTAAGCCGCGTAAAAAAACAACAAGCAATTTATGCCCCTTTGGCAGAATTCATCCATGACAACCGTATCCATGCTCTTTCTATAAAAACTTATACCCCTACTGAATGGCAGCGTGAACGCAAATTGATGGGATTATAATGCTTCCCAAGCATGACATTCTCTTGAATTAACTGAATTTGCCACCATATTATGTTCTATCAATAGACAACCCATGTGTATAAAGGTATCGCTACATGACTAATCCATTATTAACAGATGCACCATTACCACTCTTTTCACAAATTAAGCCCGAGCATGTTTTGCCTGCTATACAAGAGACATTAACAAACTGCAGAAATACGATTGAAACAGTACTAAAACAAAATAGCCAATACACTTGGGATAACTTAATCCAACCAATTGATGAAATGGACGAAAAATTTGGTCGAGCTTGGTCGCCAGTTAGCCATCTTAATTCAGTTAAAAATAGCCCTGAATTACGTGAAGCTTATGAAGCTTGTCTGCCATTATTATCTGAATACAGCACATGGGTTGGACAACATAAACCTTTATATCAAGCCTATAAACAACTCAAAGAAAGCGAACAATACGCAACATTAAGCAAAGCACAGAAAAAAGTTATTGATAATGCATTACGTGATTTTGAATTATCTGGAATTGGTTTACCTGATGATAAACAAAAACGCTATGGTGAAATTGTCGCAAAATTATCAGAATTATCCTCAAAATATAGCAATAATGTACTTGATGCGACCATGGGTTGGTCAAAATTAATTACTGATATCAAAGAACTTTCTGGCATGCCTGAAAGCGCGCTTGCTGCTGCTCAAGAACAAGCCAAAATAAAAGGCGAAGAGGGTTGGTTACTGACTTTAGATATGCCAAGTTACCTTCCTGTTATGACTTATTGTGATAACCGTGATTTACGATTTGAACTTTATCAAGCCTATACGACTCGTGCATCAGATCAAGGCCCTCATGCTGGTAAGTGGGATAATACAGAGATCATCAAACAAATCTTAACACTACGTAATGAGCTTGCACAATTACTAGGCTTCAATACCTATGCAGATAAATCACTTGCAACCAAAATGGCTGAATCCACCTCGCAAGTCATCGAATTTTTAACCAATTTAGCAACTAAAGCTAAACCTCAAGGCGAAAAGGAGCTTGCTGAACTTAAACGTTATGCTTATGAGTTTTTTGGTGCTAGTGATATCAAGCCATGGGATGTGGCTTATTATAGTGAAAAACAAAAACAGTACTTGTACACCATTAACGATGAAGAGTTGCGACCTTATTTTCCACAGCAAAGAGTAATTAGTGGTTTATTTGAGGTAGTACACCGCATCTTTGGTATTACAGCCAAAGAACGACAAGGCGTTGAAGTTTGGGATCCTGAAGTAAAATTTTATGATCTGTTTGCCGCTAACGGTGAATTAAAAGGTAGCTTCTATCTTGATTTATATGCACGCGAACATAAGCGTGGTGGCGCTTGGATGGATGATTGTATTGGTCGTATGCGTTTTGCTGACGGACATGTACAAAAACCGGTTGCCTATTTAACCTGTAACTTTAATCGCCCGGTTGGCGACAAACCAGCGCTATTTACGCACGATGAAGTCACCACCCTATTCCATGAGTTTGGTCATGGTTTGCACCACATGTTAACCGAAATTGATACTTCATCTGTCGCAGGTATTAATGGAGTACCTTGGGATGCCGTTGAATTACCTAGTCAATTCCTAGAAAACTGGTGTTGGCAACCTGAAGCGCTTGCATTTATATCAGGACATTATCAAACTGGCGAACCTCTGCCCGCAGACATGTTAGAAAAGATGCTAGATGCTAAAAACTATCAAGCCGCGCTATTTATTTTACGCCAATTGGAATTTGGCCTTTTTGACTTTAAATTATATACACAAAAAGATCCAGATATTTTAAACACATTAGCCGAAGTAAGAAAGCAAGTCGCTGTTGTACCTACTGTTGAATGGGGTCGATTCCCACATGCATTTAGTCATATCTTTGCTGGTGGTTATGCTGCAGGTTATTACAGCTATTTATGGGCAGAAGTATTATCTGCTGATGCATTTTCACGTTTTGAAGAAGAGGGCATCTTCAACGCCAAAACGGGGAATGCATTTCTTGATAACATCTTGTCGCAAGGCGGTAGCGATGAACCAATGACACTATTTAAAAATTTCCGAGGCCGCGAACCTCAACTTGAAGCATTACTTCGTCATTATGGTATCCACTAGTCCTAACTTAGCTCAGCTAAAATTATTAGCTGAGCAGTGGTTATCGGCACATGCCGATTTACCGTTCACTCTGATTACCCAAAACAATCAACTTGAGTTACAAAAGACTGACGAAGCAAAATTAGGTTCGATATGTGTTAATTTCGTTTCAGGAGCAATGGCTCACCGTCGTCAATTTGGTGGTGGTCGTGGTGAAGCAATTGCTAAAGCAGTCGGGGTAAAAGGTGAGTATTTACCTACAGTTGTTGATACCACAGCTGGGCTTGGTCGAGATGCCTTTGTTTTAGCATCTATCGGTTGTCATGTCACTATGTTTGAGCGGCACCCTGTCGTTGCTGCATTATTAGAAGATGGTTTACAGCGTGCCTATCAAGATCCCCACATTGGTAGTTGGCTTGAGCAGCATTTACGTTTAATTTATCATTCAAGCATTGAGGGATTAAGTACTTACCCAGAAAAACCCGATGTGATTTATCTCGATCCCATGTTTCCACATCGTCAAAAAAGTGCACTTGTCAAAAAAGAGATGCGCATTTTTCAACAACTGGTTGGTAGTGATAATGATGCAGATAGCTTATTAGAGCCAGCAAGAAAATTAGCCCAAAAACGGGTTGTGGTCAAAAGACCCGATTATGCACCGTTTTTAGCTAATCAAAAACCAACGGCTGAAATAAAAACTAAAAATCACCGTTTTGATATATATACACCTTTAAAGTAATACAGGAACATGTTTTAAATTATGCGATTAGATAAATTTCTTGCTCATCACTTAGGCGCCAGTCGTACAATTGTCACCAAAGAACTCAAAGCGAAAAAAGTAACTGTTGATGGTGAGATTATAAAATCAGGCGCTTATCAATTATCGCCAAAACAGATTGTTCATTATGATGGTTATCAAATCGAACAAGTTACCAGCCAACGCTATTTCATGCTCAATAAGCCTCAAGGTTATGTTTGTTCAACCGATGATCCCGACCATCCCACTATTCTTTATTTTATTGATGAGCCGATGCCTGAAAAATTGCATGCAGCTGGCAGGCTTGATCTTGATACGACTGGGCTGGTATTGCTGACCGATGATGGTAAATGGTCACACCGAATTACCTCACCTAAACATCATTGTGAAAAAGTCTATGCCGTCACGGTTGAACAACCATTAGACATTGAACTGATTGATATATTTAACAATGGCATTCAATTAAAAAGTGAGAAATCACTCACTAAACCCGCTAAATTACATATTATCGATGATTTTCACGCTGAATTAACCATTAGTGAAGGGCGATATCATCAAGTTAAACGCATGTTTGCTGCAGTCAATAATCATGTTGTTGCGTTGCATCGCATACAGATAGGCAAAGTAATCCTAGATATACCCGAAGGGGAATATCGACCACTTACACAAGATGAAATTGACTCGTTTAATTGATAGGTATAATTTACTGAGATCTGAGCCACAACTTTCCATTTAGATAATTAAAGATTTTTTAAATAATTTTGTGTCATTTATGGTCACGCATTTTGTTATGCGTATTTTGAATACAATTTGAAGGAAGTACGACGTGCCACCCCAAAATACTTTAGTTAATCTTAAAATTTCTAAAAAAGCACTGATTTTTATTCTTGGATTACTCTCTATGCTAATGCCTTTATCCATAGATATGTATTTACCAAGTATGCCAACTATCGCTCGTGATTTTAATGTAGCTGATTCGGCTGTACAGTTAACCATTAGCTGCTATTTATTAGGATTTTCTGTTGGTCAACTTTTATTTGGACCGCTCACTGACAGTTATGGACGGCGTAACGTATTAATTTTTGGTCTAATTATTTTTATAGTTGCAGCGTTAAACTGTGGTATTGCGGCCAATATTAATCAATTAATCACTGCTCGATTTTTTCATGGCATTGCAGCAGCGGCAACAACAATCGTGATTAATGCATTAATGAAAGATATTTATCGTGACCGTGATGAATTTTCTAAAATGATGTCATTTGTAATGCTGATATCCAATGTTGCACCGTTATTAGCACCAATTATTGGTGGTTTTATTTTATATTGGTTTAATTGGCAAGCCAATTTCTACACTATTAGCCTAATTGCTTTGACCTGTTTTGTTCTAGTCATTACATTGATTCCTGAAACACTAGCCAAAGCAAAACGAGATAAATTCAGTTTAATGCGTATATTAAGTAATTTCATTACACTATTTCGCCATAGACAAGTATTAACTTATATGATGATAGGTGCGTTTTCTGGTGCGGGATTGTTTTCATTTTTAAGTTTAGGGCCTTTTGTTTATATGAATCTGCATGGTGTTGCATCAATTAATTTTGGTTACTACTTTGCGTTCAATATCATAGTGATGGTTTTCATGAATACATTAAATAGTCGATTTGTTAAACATGTTGGCGCTATAAAAATGATGCGGCTCGGTCTTTTGCTCCAATTTATTATGGCAATAGGGCTGATGCTCGTCACAGTATTTAATTTGGGATTTGCCTATCTTGTTGCTTGTGTTGCTGGTTATATTGGTTGTATGTCAACCATTGGAGGCAATAGCATGGCCGTCGTTTTAGATTTTTACCCGCATATTGCTGGCACGGCGTCTTCTCTTGCGGGTACAATTCGATTCGCTGTCGCGGGTGCATTAGGAATATTATTATCAACATTGGTAGCAACGCATACCGCTACAACCATAACGATTGATAATACAACAGAGTGGTTAATGGTTGGCTCTATGGTGTTATGTAATTTTCTTTCTGTTAGCTTATTTTTGAGTGTCAAAAACAGCAAAAGGTGATCATTATGATTTATCAACTAGGCGATTTATATCCACAAATTCATCCAAATTGTTTTATTGCAAAATCTGCCGATATCATTGGTGATGTTGTATTACAAGAAGGCGTATCTATTTGGTTTAACGCTGTTTTACGGGGTGATATAGCCCCCATACGTATTGGCAAAAATAGTAACGTACAAGATAACACTACTATCCATATTGAAACTGATATTCCTTGCATTATCGGCAAAAATGTCACAATTGGACATAATGTAATCCTACATAGCTGCACAATTGCAGATAATGTATTAATTGGCATGGGTAGTACTATATTAAACAATGCCAAAATTGCAAAAAATTGTCTTGTTGGCGCCAACTCGCTAGTAACACACACTATACCTTATGAAGAAGGTTGTTTAATTATGGGATCGCCCGCTAAAATTATCCGTAAATTGACCGAGGCTGAAATTACTACCAATATTACTAATGCGCAACGATATGTACAAAATGGTATCAGATTTAATTCAACCCTATTTCCCATAACAGAATAACCCAACAATAAATTGTGTTTTCGATGCTATTGCCTCTGTGAGCAGGCACAATTTATGATAAAATGCCAGCAATTTTATTAGCAATAGTTTTTAGGTACTTGTTTGAAAAAGCCCAAAATTACAAGAAAACAGATTATTAATCAATTTATTCTATTCATAATAATCGGTTTATCTGTTTGTTTATTTTTATCACAGTTCAGTTACGATCCGTCTGATCCTGGTTGGTCTCGTACGGCTTGGCACTCTCCGATTAGTAATTTTGGTGGTTATATTGGTGCATATGCCAGCGATATTCTTTTTCAATTTTTAGGTTTTATTGCTTATAGCTTACCTTTCATTGCTGTTTTTATCTGTTTACAATTAAGCGTTTATTTTTATAAACATGCGAATGATCCTATTAACTACTTTAGTCTTTCATTTCGGATTATTGGGATTTTAGCATTCATATTTAGTGCGACTGGATTTTTTGCTTTAAATATCCGCGATTCTGAACAGTTTGAAGCGGGGGGGTATCTTGGTGCGATAGTCATTGAAAGCCTTTTACCTATTATAAATAGTTTTGCTTTATCATTGATTCTTCTTGCAACTTGTTTAGCCTGTGTCACATTATTAACTGGATTATCATGGCTCAATCTAATTGAAAAATTAGGTGCTTTTGTCATGATTTTACTGTTACCTATTAGGTGGTTAATGAAACCTCGCATCACAAATAAACTTGCACAACCTGATTCAAAGCAAGAAAAACCAATAGTACCGTCCAATGAGGATACAAAAGAGCCTCAATTTACCATACCTTTTGATACCAAAGATGATAATCCCCATATCGTTCAAACATCAACCACTATCCCAAGCAATGACGCATCACAAGAGCAGTCATCAAATACTACCGAATCGACTGACAATGAAGAAATTTCAATCAAAACTACCGCTGAATTAATCGGGTCATCGCGCGAAGACGTTCAATTACCATCGTCAACCATAACCTCGCAAACAATTGACAATCCGCCAAGAAATGAACTTAATCCAGAGGAAATTTTATCTCGCCTTGAATCGATTATTCAAAACATAAATGCGGACAAAGCCACACCAGATCAAGAACAAGCATTGTCTTCATCAATGGAGCAAATAAAACAGGTAATACAAACGCAAAAATCAGCAGAAAAATTATCATTTGGAGAGCCAGATAAATACACTATTTCTGATGCGCCAAGTAAACCCTTGTTTACTTTGGTACATAACGAGCCTGAAATTAAATTTACTCATGAACAAACATCCTTGGAACCAGCTATAGATGTTGCAAAAATTGAAATAATTGAATCTAAGCAGCCATTTATCCAAGAGCCTGAGATTATTACAGATACAGAAAACCTAGCTAACATTGCAAACATAGCTGATACAGAAACTGAAACCGAAGTAAAAGTAGCAGATGTAGAACAGCTAGAATATATTGATACCGAAGCGCTAAAAAAGGCCAATCCAATCATTGACGATATCTACCCAGAAGAAGATCGCGTTGAAGATATTCAAAATTATTCCAATGAAAGCGACGAAGAAAGCTTAATTCATCCATTATTACGACGTAATGATAAACCATTACCTAAACCAACTACACCTTTGCCGTCGCTAAACTTGCTAACCGCACCACCGACAGCGCGAATCGAAGTCGATCACGCCGCTTTAAATGCCATGTCTGAACTAATTGAAAAAAGTTTGTCGGATTACCGGGTTAAAGCTAAAGTGGTTGATTATTTGCCGGGGCCAGTAATTACTCGTTTTGAAATTGAACTGGCACCAGGTATCAAAGCGGCACGAATTTCAACGCTAGACCGTGATTTAGCGCGTTCACTATCCATGCCATCAGTACGTGTGGTCGAAGTCATTCCAGGTAAGCCTTATGTTGGCATTGAATTACCCAATAAAAATCGCCAAACGGTCTATTTTAGAGAAGTCTTAGATAGTCCACAGTTTAAAGAAGCTCAATCACCACTAACGATAGTATTAGGGAAAGATATCGCTGGACAATCGGTGGTTGCTGATTTGGCAAAGATGCCACATCTATTAGTTGCTGGTACGACAGGTTCAGGTAAATCTGTCGGCGTTAATGCAATGATTTTAAGTATTTTATATAAATCGCAACCTGAAGATGTCAGGTTTATTATGATTGACCCGAAAATGCTTGAGTTATCTATTTATGAAGGGATCCCACACTTATTAACCCAAGTAGTAACCGATATGAAAGATGCTGCCAATGCGCTTAATTGGTGTGTTAACGAAATGGAACGACGCTATCGACTCATGTCGGCGTTAGGGGTTCGTAATATTGCCGGTTATAACGAAAAAATCAAACTGGCAGAACAAATGGGCAGGCCTATTCCCGATCCACTTTGGAAACCAACAGACAGCATGGATCTTAACATGCCGACACTAGAAAAATTACCGTACATTGTGGTTATGGTTGATGAGTTTGCTGACCTTATTATGGCCGTTGGTAAAAAAGTAGAAGAGTTAATTGCACGGCTTGCGCAAAAAGCACGAGCGGCTGGTATTCACTTGGTATTAGCAACCCAACGCCCATCGGTTGATGTTATTACCGGCTTAATCAAAGCGAATATTCCAACACGCATTGCCTTTACAGTATCAAGTAAAATTGACTCGCGTACCATTTTAGATCAAATGGGCGCTGAATCACTACTTGGTATGGGGGATATGCTTTATTTAGCCCCTAATAGTTCCATTCCAATTCGCGTTCACGGTGCCTTTGTCCGTGATGAAGAAGTGCACGCCGTTGTACAAGATTGGAAAGCACGTGGCACACCAAAATATATCGAAAATGTCACTGTAGCAACCGACGAAAGTGAAAACGGTAACGCAGATATGTTAAGTGAAGAGCTCGATCCATTATTTGATCAAGTTGTAGCTTTTGTTGTTGAAACACGAAGAGCGTCAATTTCTAGCGTACAACGCAAATTTAGAATTGGTTATAACCGAGCTGCCCGCATTGTGGAACAGATGGAAACAGAAGGCATCATTAGCGCCCCAAGCCACAACGGTAATCGGGAAGTACTTGCGGTATCAACGCATAGTGATTATTAATCCTTATAATAAACCAAGCCATTTAAAACAATGGATTGGTTTATTACGCCATTACAGCGCACAACAGAATAACTATCATCCCCAATAGGTAACAAATAATAATGAACGATTATTATCAGCAAATAGCATTATTAGAGCTAAAACTCAATAACGACTCCAATCGATGCTTACCTGCACAATTAGCAACCCAAGCATTAATTAAAGAAATTTGCCTATCACCTAAGCCGGGATTAGTTGACATGAATAACAGTGGTGCCCACCGTGACATGGATTTTCAAACCTTTGTCCACAGCATCAGTGCCATTAGCAACTGGTTTGAACGTTTTTATCAATATGGCAAAGCATCCGCTTTACACGATAACAATCTATTTTTAGCAGGAATCAGACCGATTGGTATTGAGTGTGAACAAGCCATGTTCCAAGCCACCAATCAAGTTAATACCCATAAAGGAGGGATATTTGCCTTTGGTTTACTGCTTGGCGCGATTGGCAAATTAGAACAAATAGGCTTACCAATCAACGCACAAAGTATTTGCGATACAGTTTCATCCATTTGCCAAGGCATTGTTCAAAGTGAACTAAAACAAAATAATCAAACCAATTCTGTAGGCGAAAGGTTATTTAAACGCCACAACCTTACTGGTGCAAGAGGAGAAGCAGAATCTGGCTACGCAACAGTTCGAAATATTTCACTACCTATCTATCAAGAAATGCAAAACAGTGGCTATGATGAAGAAACTTGCTTATTACAGGCGATGTTATATTTACTTGCTTTTAATCAAGATACTAATCTGGTTTCACGAGGTGGCCTTGATGGCTTGGCTTTTGTGCAAGAACAAGCGAAAAAACTCATCAAACAAGGTGGCATAATCAATCCCAAAGTACGGGAAAATTTGTATCAACTTGATACCGAATTAATAAAACGCAATTTAAGCCCCGGTGGTTCGGCCGATTTAATTGCGATCACTTGGTTTTTGTCTCAATATAATAAATAAGATAAACCAATAAAAAAATCGCCTTTATGGATATCGAAAAGTCATAAACATAATTAGAATTGAATAGTTAATGTAGCTATTCGACAAATCAGGGGCTTTGATATCAAGCCCCAATTTAATATTAACAAAGATGACTAACAATTATTGATTGATTAAATAGATCACCTTATGGGCATCAGTCGGTAATGGAACTTCCCATTTACTTAATAACCGCTGAATCGTTTTATTTGGCAAGGTAGTATCGCGTGCTGAATTACGACGATACAACTCCTTTTCAGGTTGCTCAAGATAAACAATTTCCACATCCGCATGATAAGCATAAAGCAAATCGAGTGCTTTTTGACGCATCTCCTGCGATAAGTGGGTCGCATTCCAAATAAAAGATTGCTTAGTTCTTAACCACTGCTTTACCTTTGCTAAAACAAATTGTATGACTAAGCCTTCATTTTCACCATGCTTTAGCTTTAATTCAGCTCTAGCATCATCATAAGAAGCAATCGGCCATGTTGGATAATGCTTATTTACCCAACTATTTTTACCGGATGCAGGTAACCCAGCTAGCATAATCACCTTAGATCCTACTTGGGGATATAACGCATAATCGGGTAATACATTACTACCTCGAAAATATTGAACCCGAGTATAATCATCAACAAATTGGCGAGGGTGATATAAACACCCCTCTTCAAGCGCCAATTGCTTAAAGAGTTCAACTTCATCAAGCGCTCGGCGTTTATCAGCACAAATACGACCTTCCATATCGGCTTTAGCTTGCAGACATAACATCCAAATAGGCAGTTGCCACGATAAGCGGTGAATTAAATATTCGGGTGATTTATTTCTTCCGCCATCACTTAAAGCAAAAAAAGGCACTTGATGTACACTAATGATTCGGCAGATTTGTTCCCGCAAATCAAATGGCACCCCCATTCGCCATAATAATATACGACTACGAATTTCGCCTTTTTTGGAATGCCTTGGTTGTGTGATTTTACCTGTCAACTCATCTATGACGGTGGTTTCTGGCTTCGCAATATCATGCAATAAAGCAGTCATAAATAATACAAACTGCTCATCTTCTGTTGCATTGGTAAACTCTTCTTGCGTTAATAATGCACGCACAACCATTTGCGTATGCACCCAAACATTCCCCTCACCATGATGCAAAGGATCTTGTGGCGTTATTATCAAACTATTCAATTCAGGAATACAGGTTAACCATGGGCTAAAATCATCAGTTGCCAACGTACTTGCTATTTGTTGTTTTAGTACTTGGTAATTCATAATTTACCTCCGTTTAGGCATCCATTATTCCAATTCACTGTTAATTGAGGTGTATATAACTCAACATTTTGAGCTAATTGGTTTGGAATAAAAGGCTGTTCACTATGATGTTGCCCTGCATCTAAAATCGCCTGAACAAAATCATGTCTCACCCATTTTAAGCGATCAATGGTTTGTTCCTCCGATTCGATTTTAAGATATAACCCTTCCATCAAGTCAGAGTTATCGCATTGTTGCCAAGCTTTGCTTAAGTCAAGCTTTTCACGCATCACGATTTGTTCAAAGCAAGTACGCCAATTAGCGGTTTTAGCCAAAGATGGTCTGACTAACGCCAATAAATCGCTCAATTTAGAAGGTGCAATCCCTGCAAATAGCACAGGTACCGATAAAACAGGACCACCAGCTAATAATTGATGTCGCTTTAGGGTAGATAAAAAACAGTTTTGTTGTCTATCCCAAATATCAAACTCACAAAAATAGTGCGGTAAAGCATCATAAAAAATAGCATGTTTTTTGTGTAACCATTCACCATAAAGGATATAGCGATCTTCTAAACGCTCAAGTAACCAATATTCATGCACGCAAGCCCAGTGCTTTAAAAGGTTAAATTGGCGTTCTCGTGAACCACCTATTAAGTAATGTCCTCGAGATTGAAGCAACAGCTCACCACTAGCTGAAAAACTAATAGCACAGTTTGCTCCATCAAGTTTTTCTTCAATAACGATATATTGACCAGCTAATTGCTTATAAGGATGTTGTCCATGTTCACTATCACCAACCTGTAGGCGTGAGCTTTCTAGGTGCGGTGTTCGTGGATATTTAATTAATTCTAAATTTTGAATATAAGATTCCATTGTCATAATGTTTTCTCCAAAAAAATAAGGGAAAACCGACAAGGCAAAAATCTATAGATTGAATTGCAACGAAGGGGCTTAGATAATACTAAGCAAAAGACAATATGATAGAAGATACCAAGTCGGCATTAAGATAAAGTGTTAACTACAGGCATTTTGCCACCTCGCTATAACAAAAAATTCAGGTTAAAAAAACGGCGCTATTATCAACAGTTGCTCATGCTTTGTCAAGTTTAATTATAATAAATAATCATTTATGGAAATAACTAATTATAAATTATTTGTTTTTGCAAAAAATACAAATAAAATCAACACTCTAACTGACTATTTTTGGCTACAGCCCTTTATCAGCTCTGGGCTCATTCTAATGCCAGATTAATGACTATATCCACCTTTAGGTATTGTGAAAAATTAGAATGTTTTTCTATAAAACAGTTTAGATATTTAATTGATTTTATTAAATTTTTATTGATTGTTTTTAATATAATCAAATACTTATAGTCCGTTTTTTTGGGGATTTTGTATTTAAGTAAAGTCTATGTGGATGAGGTTAAGTTTCGGACGTTTTAACCTTTGGGAAAATAAATAACGCTAGAGTAAACATCAGAAACATTACCGAACAAAATACCTTTAAAACTTACCCTTTTAATGCCAACCATGCCTATGCGTAGTCGGTCGGGAGCGTTTTTTGACTTTCAGTCATTAACACAGTCATACCTGCTCAGCGTCCAACTGAGCGGGGGCTGGGTTCTTTGTTAGATTGCCTCTATTTGCACCAGAAGTGCCCCCGCGCCCTAAGGATTAACGCTAAAATCTAAGGTGTGGTGCAAACTGCAGAATAGCCGTTGGGGGTGATGGCAAGGCCAACGTTGCCGTAGCGCGGGAAAGCAGCAAACTGATAGCCACCTGACGCGTCACTCAGCCAGTAGCCATCGAGGTGAAATCCCGTATCAGCGTACTTGTACATAGGGCCCCACTCAGTGAAAAATCCAGCTCCTATTCGACGTTGGAAATGCCAAGCACCTGACGACGGCGTAGCGCCATCTATGCCATTTACGCAAGGGAATTCACCAAGTATATTCGTACCACACTTCGCATTGGTTAAATCACTTACCCTCGGCATACGATAACCCAAACTATTACACCATGTTAACTGATCACTATAAGATTCATATAGACGCTCCCGATTGACGAACCACTGCTTTAACACAAATCCATATTTTACTACCTCACCGCCATATATATCTCTACCCACTAACTCAAACTTCTGCGGTAACCATGGCTTAGCTATTCGGCTAGGATTAGAATTGTACCATTGATTACTTGCCTCTGGACCTGTTAGCTTAACACGAGCTACAACTTGTCCCTTATCCTCATCAGGAATCCACTTATCATTAGCTACAACATTTGTCACTGTCGCAGTGATTCCCTCATGCGTGACTGGTTCCCATGTCAATTCTTCTATATCTCCAGTTATGAGTAAATCAAAATATAAATTATGCGCACCCGTGGTCGGGAAATTTAGGTTGTATGATTCAGGATTGGTTGATTGAACTAAGAAGCCTTTACTAGGATTCCATATGTCAACTGGGCCTGCATATTTGCCGTTACCCAAATATACAGTCGGCCTTACATAATCAATAACTGCAACTACCGTTGAAGGTAAAATTATCGCATCACTACGATTATCCGCTCGAGCTATTTTACCATTCAATGCCTGTAAATTCGATGAAGATGACAATAATAACAGTGCTAATACTAGCAAAGGTGATTTAGGTGATTTAGGTGATTTAGGTGATTTAGGTGATTTAGGTGATTTGAGCGATAATTTCGAAGATATAAATAAGTTTTGTGTAAAAACTCGTCGAATAGGATTATTTGATAAATTTAAGACATAGGTTTGCCAGTGCTGGTGTCTGGTGTCTAAAATGATAATGCATTATGGTTTACCCGTCAAGTAATATTTTGTTTTATTTATGTTTTTTATGATTATTCGCTTGTTTAATAAGCTTGTTGTACTATAGCGATAAAAGTATAACCGCTTAAAAAATATCTGGCTAGTTTTTAAGCGCATTTTTTGTAAAGAAATGTGAAGATGGAAACGATTCAACTTTAAAGCGATGGTAATTTTTTAATTAAAATATAGTATTAAGTTTCGTGCCTTTTAACCTTTGGTGGAATTATTAATATCGGTGATAACGTTGAGCCAAACATCCCTGTTTGACACGCTAGCCTATCTCCGTTGCTGTCACATTCTGACGCCAGATTAATGACTGTATTGACTTTTGAATGTTGTGAAATATAGGTGTATTTTTATCTGCAAAATTGCCGAGATAGAAAATTGATTTTATTAAACTTTTTACTTAATGTTTTTTAATAAAATCAATTGTTTGTGGGGTAATTTTGGAGTTGTATGTTTTGATTAAAGGCTTTTTGATGCGGTTAGGTCTTTATACTCCTACTTTGGTTTGTTCCGGACAAACATAACCACACCAAATATTCATGTTTGACTTGCTCACTTGCCTAAGTTGTCAGCACTTGGTAAGGTATGGAAAAATATCATCGCAAAGCTACCCTATAACTACCTTATTTTACTAAAAAACAAAAAAATAAAATCAATGTTATACCCAATCTGTTTTTATAGAAAAAATATCAATCTCCATAACACCCAAAGGTTAATATAGCTTACTTTTTACGCGGAAAATCGACATCTCCCGCTAGGACTACATCCTTTAATTGTGCCCTTTCGCCAAGGATTAAAAACTAAAAATAAAAACTAAGGCGTGGTGCAAAACCCTGAGTAATGGTAACTTGGATTATAGCTGCCCACACCACCGCCCATTAACCCCACATAGAACTGAAGGTTTCCCGTTGTATCACTTGTCCAGTACCAGAGGGTGAAATCTATATCCGCGTAATCTAATATTTCACCCCACTCCGTTAAAAATCCAGCACCCATTTGACGCTGATAAAAATTATCACTAGCTGATGGTGTAGCCCCGACAGCATCTTGACAATAGTTGCCAACGTTCACATCAGAACAAACTGCGTTAGTCAGGTCCTTGACTTGTGCGAGACGATAACCTAAACTACGACACCATGCTACTTGATTAGATGCTGTATCGCTTTTATCCCCTCGGTTGATGAACCACTTCCGTAATACAAATCCATATTTTACAACTGCATTACCATCACTATCTCTACCTACTAATTCAAATGTCTGTGGTAAATTGGGCTTGCTAATTCGACTAGGATTGACATTATCCTTTTGTGCTCTTGCTTCTGGACCAGTTAAAGTGACTCGTGTTACTACTTCTGGATAGTTAGGAATCCAATTATCGTTAGCTGTTGTCCTTGTTACTGTGGCGGTTATTCCCTCATGCGTGACGGGTTCCCAAGTCAATTGATTTGTATCAACGCCCCTTATGTCTAAATCAAAATATAAGCCATCAGCTCCCGTGGTCGGGAAGTTACTGCCGTATAATGTGGGATTGGTTGATTGCGGGATAAAACCTTTATCTGAATCCCATATGGAGTCAGGCCCTTTAAAGCCGCCTGTGCCATATCGTAGATTCGGCCTAGCATAGCAGACTGTAGGCGGTAAATTTGGATTGATGTAATACGTTACCGTGCCATAGTCAAAAATACTGTGACTTGGTACACCGTATTGCGTGCTTAAACGGCCCGGTATGTTGTTTAACTCCATTTTATAAGGCGCTTTGCAAATATCTAAAGCATCACTGCGGTTAATTTCTCGGTTATTTTTATCAGTAATCCTAATTGATAAACTACCTGTTGCGATTACCCCTTTTGTGCCCAATCCATCACCATCATCATCACCCCAATAGTGATAATGTGTTACTAAGTCACTTAACAATATGAAATTTGTTGATACTGGTATCATCATATCAATATCAGCAAGAGTATCTCCTGCATTGGGTAAGTTGATTGGGTTCGTGGGGGTTGAGGGATTGTTTGATGGTGTGATTTGAGTACCATCCGATAACCAGATACTAAGTAAATCTTCTGTTGTTGTCACTTTGGTTTTACCACTATCAAACGTAAAATACGGTGCTGTACCTTGAATTGTATCGGTGGTTTTGGCGGACAATGCCTGTAAGTCCAATGAATATGGCAATAACAATAACGGTGCCAACTGCGCTATGAATTTTAATAATAATTTCGATGATAAAAATGAGGTGAGTACGCCCCTCCGGCTAACTTGTTTATTTGGTAAATTTTGGACATAGGGCAGTTGGTGTTTAACCTGTCTCTCCATAACATTTCACCTATCAATTATTTCTCTGTTTTATTTATCTTTTTTACAATTACTCGCTTTTAAAATAAGCTGAATCAATTTTTCCTTTTTGTGAGTATAGCGTTTTAAAAAAAATTGACCATCATTTTGATTAAAAAAATTTACTAAGATTGCTTATGAACAACTTTGAAGAATGCTATTTTTTAGCAAACAGCCGGAAATTATTGTTAAAAAATTTCAGGGAACTATGCGTTTTAGGATAAAAATTAATTTGGATTCGTCTATTTTTAATTATTTGAGAAAATAATATTGGGATTCTATTTCACTTTTTTGAAAGTTCTAGTAATTTACAGAGACTATATTGGAGCGGGAAACGAGGTTCGAACTCGCGACCCCGACCTTGGCAAGGTCGTGCTCTACCAACTGAGCTATTCCCGCTTATTGAGGCACTTCGAAAGAAGTGGTGAGCATTATACAAAAATTTTTGTATCTAGCAACCATTTTTATTGTTATTTTTTATCTTTCCAACTAAGTGATTCAAAAACACCAAATAAGAACAAACGTAAGACTTTAAATTTGTCTTGTTGTTTTTCTTGATTTGTCATGGTTGAGTGTAACATCCACGCTTGTAAACCATGGATAACCGTAAACGCAATTAAACCGATATTAGCCACTACATTGGCAGGGTGTGGATAAGGATAGATAAGGTTAAATACTAAAAATAACCATACCAATGAATACAAGACTTTTCCTATAAATATGAACATTAATTGCCTTCTCGTATAAATAGATAACTGTGAACTTGTCCGGCTGTTTTTTCGCGATGTAAATGCCAGTGAGTTGGAATATAAGTTGTTAGATTATGACCTATTTCTGTTTCAATATAAATATAAGCTGACGGTTTTAGCCAGTTATTATTCTCAAGCTCGCTAACCGTTTTTGCCACCAATGCATGATGGAATGGTGGGTCGATAAATACAATATCAAATTGTTTTATAGCAGGCTTGTTTAGCCATTGTAGAGTATCGGTATGATAAATGTCGATTGTATCGCTAGCAATAAGCTGTTTGTTTTTGTTGAGTAGTTGCACAACTTGTTTATCTTTTTCAAGTAAGGTAACACTTTGGGCTCCTCTTGATGCTGCTTCAAAACCTAACGAACCACTTCCTGAAAAACAGTCTAAACAATTGCTATCGTGTATAACTGGCATTAACCAGTTATACAGAGTTTCTTTGATACGATCTGTGGTTGGGCGCAACCCTTGTTTGTCAAGTACCGACAATTTACGCCCACGCCATTTTCCACCAATAATTCTTATTGAACCATTCATCTCAAATCCTTATATCAGAATAGCTCAGAAGTATTACCTTCTGAATCTGTTACCTTTGTGCCCACTTCTTGGGTTGCATAAGTCGTTGGCTCGGTACCTTTTATAAAGTACTCTGACATAGTTCTAGAGCCAGATTGAGGTAATAACCCCGTTTTTTGATCGATAGTCACAGAAATCACATTTTCAGGTTTGACATCTTCTATTACCGGTACATCTTTTAGGGCAACTTTCATATAATCAACCCACACTGGATTTGCAGTTACCGCCCCTGCTTCGGCTCGGAAAGTTCGACCTAAATCACGACGGTGATCGTCAAATCCCATCCACACAGTTGTGACAATATTGCCACCAAATCCAGAAAACCAAACGTCTTTAGATGAGTTAGTAGTCCCTGTTTTTCCACCGACATCTTTTCTACCCAACGCTTTTACGCGCCATGCCGTACCCTGCCAATCTGAACCACCAAAAACAATTGAACGAAGACCATCTTTCATAATAAATGCAATGCCACTATTTACCGTATGCGGTGCATATTTTGGTGTGACATCAATTGTTTTATTATCAATATTTATATCAGGTAACACGATATCATCATCAGATTTAAGGTTGGCTTGTTCAGGTTCTTCATTATCTGATTCATTTGATTCATTTTCAACATTATCAAGTGATACCGGTGTTGAGCCAACAATGACATCATCGTCAACACAATTGTGACAAGCAATCATCGGTTGATGTTGATAAATGGTACCAGTACCACTATTGTATTCTATCTTTTCAATTAAGTATGGTGTAATTAAATAACCTCCGTTAGTGATAACAGAATACGCTCTTGCCACTTGCAGGGGAGTAAACGAAGCCGAACCTAACGCTAACGATTCGTTATGTGAAATATTCTCTTTTGGGAATCCAAAACGTTCTAAATAATCTGCCGCATAATCTATACCAACGGCACGCAAAGCCCTTACCATCATTACATTTTTAGACATTCCTAACCCGATTCTTAAGCGTAGTGGTCCTGCATAGGTTGGTGGTGAGTTTTTAGGGCGCCATGTTGCACTCCCTGTAGAACGGACAATGGGTGCATCATTGAGCAGTGTTGCCATCGTTAAACCGTGTTCTAAGGTTGAAGTATAAATAAATGGTTTAATATTTGAACCTAATTGCCGCAGTGCTTGCGTTGCTCGGTTAAATTTACTCAAATTAAAATCATAACCGCCTACAATTGCTTTGATTGCCCCATTGTCTGAATCAAGTGATACCAGTGCGGCATTGACAGCTGGAATTTGTGCTAATTCCCAATTATCGCCCGTTTTTTTAACCCAAATAAGTTGTCCTGATTTAAGAGTATCAGATACTTTTTTAGGAAACGCACCTTGTCTTGTATCACTAATAAATGGACGAGCCCATTTCATGTTTGGGTATGTAATAGTAATACTGCTTTTATCAGATAATACCGCTGTTGCTTCTTTATCTGCTGAGGTCATAACAACAGCTGGACACATGCCGTTATAACACATATATTTATCAATGGTTTGCTTGATTTGCTCAAGATCCCATGGGGTTTCATTCGGTTGCCATAATACTTTTTCAGCGCCACGATAACCATGTCTGATATCATAATCAATAATATGTTTTTGCACCGTTTCTGTTGCAGCTATTTGATCTGTTTTCGAAATAGTTGTATAAACTTTATAGCCATCTGTATAGGCATTTTCGCCAAATTTATCGTACATAAATTGACGTGCCATTTCCGCTACATAAGGCGCTGAAAACTCGATTTGTGGTGAATGATAGCTGGCGCTAAGCGGCTTTTTAATCGCTTCATTATATTCAGCTTGAGTGATATAGGATTGATCTAACATACGTCCTAATACCCAATTACGTCTAGTTAATGCACGATCTGGATGAGAAATTGGATTGTAAGCTGATGGTGCATTTGGTAAACCGGCTAATAAAGCGGCTTCATCAATGGTTAACTGATCGGGAGTTTTACCAAAAAAAGTATAAGATGCAGCGGCAACGCCGTATGCTCTAGAACCGAAGTTAATCATGTTAAGATACAATGCCATGATTTCTTCTTTCGATAGTTCTTTTTCCATACGAATAGCCAAAATAATTTCTTTGGCTTTACGCGATATGCTTTTTTCAGGTGTTAAGAAAAAGTTCTTAGCGACTTGTTGAGTGATGGTACTACCACCTTGAGAAAATCCTTTATGTTTTAAACCGATATACATTGCCCGAACAATACCAATAGGGTCAATGCCAAAATGTTCATGAAAACGAGCATCTTCTGTTGCAATGACGGCATTAACAACCATTGGTGGAATTTCGTCATATTTCAATGGGGTTCGACGCCGTTCACCAAAAATAGCAATTAACTCACCATCTTTACTTAATACTTGCATTGGCGTCTGTAATCGAACATCTTTTAATGTAGTAACATCTGGTAGATCTTTAGAATAATGAGCATAACCAGCAATGCCAATAATTAAGCCACAAAGAAATAAACCAATGAGTAATTTTAGAAGAATTTTTAACACTCTAATTAATATCACAAATTTTTCCTATCTAAATTTTAAGGCAAAAATAATGGCTTCAGAGTTCTCTCTGCGCCAAATTTAGTTAACCTATCTTTTGGTAAGGACTTCACATAAACATTAAAGGAAAATGCTAATGATTGATCTCTTATCCATTAAATCACACCCAAATTGTGTGTATTATCTCCCATATTTAACTTTATTTTAAGCAATTTTTAACAAAATCATAAAATAATTATATTTTCACTAATTAGAGTAAGCATTATGTGGAGCATAAAACTCAGCATATCAAAGCTACAATTACTGATTTCAACCCTTTTTTATTCCGTGCTCATGATGCTTTGTTTAGTCATGTTTGCTAACACATCTTTAAATTCTTATACCTTTATTATTATAATATTATTAATAATAGAATGGTGGCGTAGTATCTGTTATTTCAAAACCATTAAAAACGAATTTGCGCTATTTCACTATATCAATCAAATATATTGGTACAAAAAACGCTGGTACTTAATGTATAAACCGCTGATATTTCGTTATGTTATTATCTTGAATTTAAAATCTCGACATGACGGTAAACGCTGTACGCTTTTGTTAATGGTTGATAATCTGCAACCTAATGACTGGCGAACATTACGTTTTTACTTAAAACAAATTGAATTCACTTAACGCAAACACCTACTTTCTTGAAAATTTTGCCAAAAAAGTGGTTAAACTAATGCGATTTTTTAATCCAATACTGATAGGGTTGGGATTCTATTTGCGATGACAGTAATTCGTGATCCATATGGCGGCAAAAGCTAGGGACATCGCGAGTTGTAGCAAAATCATCAGCAATGACATAAAGAACTTGCCCTATGGCAAGTTCTCGAATGGCTTTTCTTATTAGCATAATCGGTTCAGGGCAACGCAATCCAAGCGTATTGAGTTCTTTGTCGATAATTATATTCATTTTTAGATATATTTGATAATTATAAAAATAGTTTACTTAAGTAATGAGGCACGGCGTCTTGTGCATTTGAGCCGATTACCTCTAATTCGGGTAACAATTCCTTTAACTCTGAGCTACCGTTTTGCATTATACAGCCTTTACCAGCCACTTTTAGCATTTCGTAGTCATTCATGCCATCACCAAAAGCAATACTCTCTTTTAAACTGTAACCTAATTTTTCAACCACTTTTTTTAATGCACTTCCTTTAGACACATTTTCGGCCATCACTTCTAGGCAATTTAAAGTAGAAAAAGCAACGCTAATTTTATTGCCAAATTTTGCATCAAGTCGATTTTTTAGCTGAACCAAATGTGGATAAAGTGCATTATCCGTGGTAGTAAAATAAATTTTAGCAATATCGTTAGTATCGAAATCAAGTGGATTAAATAATTGATAAGTAAACTGCGTGTCTCGATAAAATTCTAATGAATATGTATCTTCTTTATTAATTAACCACTCATCACCACGATATAAATGAGTATAAACTAAAGGATCTTCCATACTCATTTTAGCTATTTCGCTCGCAAGTGATGGTTCAATACTTTGGCTAAAAACTAAATGGCCTTGGCTATCATGTACTCTTGCGCCATTTGACGTTATCATAAAAGCATCAATTTCCATATTTTCTCGCATTTGAGCGACATCAATGTGGTGTCTACCAGTTGCAAAAACAAAATGGATGCCCTTGTTACGAAGCGCTTGAAGAACTTGTTTCGTGTAAGGCGATAAGCTATGTTCAGGAGTTAATAAAGTACCGTCTAAATCAGAAGCAACAACATGCATAATATTCTCTACTTTTATAATAAATGGTAATAATGACGACTAAAATAATATACTTTAAAACAAGCATTACTTATCAAAGCAAAGGCTAAAACAAGCTAAGATATGATACAACTCTGTTGACATTTACTCAACCAATTGTGGCGTAATAAAAATAACTAACTCACGTTTTTGTTGTTTTTTGCTGTTGTGTTTAAATAAATTTCCAATAATTGGCACGTCGCCTGCACTAGGAACTTTTCGTTGACCGTTGGTGGTAACTTGTTGAAATATGCCCCCTAATACTACTGTCTCGCCATTTTTTATTTGGACTTGTGTTTTGATTTCTTGCGTATCAATTGCTAGCGCTTCACCGCCATCGCTACGTTTTATTGAACGGCCAGCCGTATTTTGCGTAATGTGTAAATCTAAAATCATCTGATTATCAGATAATATTTTAGGTGTAACTTCTAATCCCAACACGGCGGGTTTAAATTCAATAGATGTGGCGCCATTACCACCACTCGCAACCTCGTAAGGGATTTCAGTACCTTGTTTTATCGAAGCCATATTTTGATTAGCTGTGAGTAAATTCGGGCTAGCAATAATTTCGAGCTGATTTTCAGATTCAAGCGCAGATAACTCTAAATTGAGTAAACTACCTGATAGTTTAGCCAAATTAAAACCAACAGTTGTAGTCGGATGACTAGTACCAAGCCCTATATCAAATTTATCTAATAATTGCGATGATTTTCCTGAATATCCCCATTTAATCCCCAACTCAGACATACTTTCATCACTCATGGTAACAATGTGCGCTGAAATATGCACTTGAGGCATAGGTTTATCAAGTGTTTTAACTAATCTTTCGATATGAGTAAATTGTTTAGGTAAATCGGTAATGATCAGTGAATTTGTCCGTTTATCAAGCGCAACTTTACCTCGTTCTGATAATAATCCTTGTTGTTGAATTGTTTCGATTAAGGTCGTGGGATCGGCATGATTAACAGCTATAGATACCGAATTAAGCGGTTGCTTTAGCTCTTTTTCTTTTTGTTCTAATTGTTGTTTATATAATAAAACTTCAGGATCTATCGCTTTAGAAACGAACAAAATATTATCGTCAATTTCCGCTTGTAAATTTGCTGAGTCTAATATGATCTTTAGCGCTTTGTGCCAATCAACATTGTTAAGCTTGATAGTTTGTTTTATTGACAAATCGTCTGACATAACTAAATTCATCTGCTGACTATCGGCTAATGCTTGTAAGATAATTGCAATATCCGTTTGATAAAATGTCATTGAGATATTTTTTTGCTGTTCGACATTTGAAGATTGATTTATATTGGCATAAGCAGCATTTATACCAATTGTTATGAATACAAAAACTATCGGGACAAACAAACTTATTTTGGCACTAATTAATCTGCCAATATTTTGATTGAGCCATTGATACGCTTGATTTGTGGAATTTTTATTATTCATTTAACGACATTGTCCATGACACAGTATTATGGCAATAATCAGGTAAATCGGCTTGCCACATAATTTTATCATTTAGTAAAGATTGCACAGACCAAGGAAACAAAACATTTGGCACTGTATTATCGGTTATTGCTAGCCACTGATTATCTGATGCTAACCAAATTTGCTGATACTGTTGATCAATTTGTTTCATAAGCCCCTTAAAATGCCAAACTTGAATTTGTTCAAGCAGTAACGCTGTCTGCTCACTACAAGAAACTGAATAATTTTGTTGAAAAGGATCTCGATCTAAAAGCATACTAGCCTTTAGCTCAAAACAGATAACACACAATAACCCGAGGTACTTATATATACAGCGTATCACTCTATGCCCTTTTTAAACAATAAAGTAAACATAATCTGTAACTGCTGTTCTTGTTTGCTGATTTTTAGATTTTGAAAATCAAGAAAATAAAAATCATTTGTCAATGATGAAATTAAATTAATAAAATCGCCAAATTGCCCCTCTAACTCGATATCCAAATTAACCATATTATCCGTTTGATAATGTTTAAAGGAACGTAATGCAAGATGATTTTTCTCGAAAACCTGTGCCAGCTCTTTTTCTGATATCACGCTGTATAAAGTATTTTTACTTGCCTGATAACGATTTACTTTTGCCTGTAGCAGTTTAGTTTCAGTAATTTTTTGCTGATATAATTTAGCCTTTAGCATAGCTTGTTGCTGGATATCTTTAATAAAAAGGAGATAAACGATAGCAAAAAACGCCAAGCAACATAAAATACAAACCCCATATTGTTGCCAAATTGGACGATAAAAAAAATCACTGTTCATTAAGTTTTATTTCCATTTCAAAAAATAGATGATTTTTATTGGTTGAGATAGTTTTTACTTGGCTATGACTTATATTTTTTAGCATTGACAAACTTTGATTAAAATTAGTCAGCTCAACATAACTAAAACTTTGCCCCTCGATCCTTACTTTTTGTGGTTCATAATAAAAAGATTCAAGCCAAATTACGGAAGGCAACTGCTTTGAAAGCAGTATTAAAGATTGCTGAATTTGTTTTTGGCTTAACGATGGATTTGGCAAATAATTAGATAATTCTTCGGTTAGCGCTTGTGCTATCTCTTGCTGGTGTAACAATTTTTTATCATAATTTTGTCGATCATTTCGTGCTTGTATCCACAAATAACAAAGTACACAACTGATTATGCCAATAAAACCGACAATCGCACCGATCATTTGTCGTTGATGCTTAGTGTGTTTTTCTTGCCGCCAAGGTAAAAAGTTAACTTTAGTATTTTCAAATAGACAACCTGCAAATGTTAACAGTAGTGCATACTTTTTAAAAAGATTAATCCAATTTTCAATATAATGGCGTTCAACTATTATTACCGTAACTTGTTTTGTTTGCTCATTTAAAACAAAATCAAAAAACACACTTTTAGCTGGCAATTGAAATAATTTATAAACGTTTGCTTCAATATACAAAATCAATTCACTGACATTTAGCTTTACATCGGGCAAGGTTAGTTGTTGCACTTGAATCAAATTGCTATCCAAATTAAGCTCAAACTCAGCACGCCCAGAAATTTTTTTTCTTAACTCATCAATAAAAACATCAACATCACTGACATTTTGGTAATTGAATGTTATTAAAGCTTTGCTAGCTGTTAATGTGTGTTCTTGCTTAGCTGTACTTACTATCTTATAACGTAAAATTGCTGGTTCCACATACATAATGACGCGTTCTTTATTAAAGATCATGATGGAATATCTTCTTGTTTCTGATAACAACATCATGTCATCATAATCACCCTATTCTAAATAAAAATAGACAAAAGTTATTTTTGAGAACTAACATCCAAAAAATGTTTAAAATTAAATCGAACGAGGTGATTTTTAGAGAAATTTAAAAAAAAAGGTTGACTGAAATAAGACGTGCCTTATAATGCACATCCACACGGTAAGGGTGATTAGCTCAGTTGGGAGAGCACCTCCCTTACAAGGAGGGGGTCACTGGTTCGAACCCGGTATCACCCACCAATCTTTACCGTGACGTTTCAGCAATGAAACAGTGGGGTGATTAGCTCAGTTGGGAGAGCACCTCCCTTACAAGGAGGGGGTCACTGGTTCGAACCCGGTATCACCCACCATCTCTAAATGGGTCGTTAGCTCAGTCGGTAGAGCAGCGGACTTTTAATCCGTTGGTCGAGCGTTCGAATCGCTCACGACCCACCATTTTAATAGTATCTACACTCAATCAATAAACATTACCTAATCTAAACAAAGAAAAGCAACGAGAATGCCAGCATTCGATAAATTTGTCTGGAACTAATTTGAACAACGCGTAGTGTTGGCCCTGAAAGGATGAGGTATGCGATGTGCCGGATAATCAAGCTCACAACAGTCTATTTCAGAACATAAATATTGAATCACAAAACAACGCAATTAATTACGCTATACTAAACAAATAAATGCGATAAAATGATTAAGTTATTTATTTTTTAAGGAAGTCGTATGCTAAAGTTTCTTACAAAACTATCACTAGTTTTATGTTTTAGTATTGCTGCTAATGCTGATCAACAAACATTGTTTGATTTTAATCAGGAATATCAAAAAGCAACCGAACAAAATGATGCTGAAGCACAATATCATTTGGGTCTTATGTATACTGATGGTTCATATACTAAAAAACGTCAATTTAAAGGCATTGAAGATGGCTTTGAACAACAATCAAAAGCACAACCTGATTATATTAAGGCAAAAGAGTGGTTTGAAAAAGCAGCCAATCAAGGCCATATGGCTGCTCAACACAGTTTAGCTTTATTGTACTATAACGGGCAAGGAACAAAGCAAAACTATTTAAAAGGCATTGAGTGGGATACAAAAGCGGCTAAAAAAGGAGATGCCGTTGCGCAATATACATTAGCAACGCTCTATTACAATGGAACTGGCGTAAAACAGAACTATTTTAAAGCCAAACAATGGTTTGCTAAGGCTGCTGAACAAAACTATTCTGATGCAAAAGATCATTTAACTGTTGTAACAAAAAAGGTTAATGCTATCGTAGCCAAACAGCAAGCCAAGAAAAAGCAAGCTAGTAATAATGATTGCGGTTGTGATTAATATTAAATAAATGACGGAATGCTATTTTATTCATTATCATCATTAAAATAACGATAATTGGATAATTCAATCCATCAAAGAGTTAAAGCATAACCCCATAGATGTAATGATTTCTTATTCTATGGCAAAACAAAAGCCTGTTATTTAACGCTTTCCATCCATATTGGGTAAGACAATTGGTTGAATACCAAATAATCTTTTCAATCAAAAACAAAGATAAAAAAAGATGTCCACACAACTAAGCTTTGCTTTCAGTAAACTTGCCAAAATAACTGCAAAGAGGCTTGCAAACATGTCAAAAACATTCTTTAATTAAAATATAATGTGTTCATCTCTAACAAAGGCAATGACATGAAAAGATTACTATTGTTAATATGCTTATTTATATCGATAAATACGCCTATTTTTGCAACACAAAATACAAAATATAACTTTGATGCTGAATATAAAAAAGCGACTGAACAAAATAGTGCCGAAGCGCAAAACCACTTAGGTTATATGTACCAGTATGGTCAAAACGTTAAACAAGATTATGCTAAAGCTATTGAATGGTACAAAAAGTCGGCTAATCAAAATTATGCCGATGCACAAGTGAATTTAGGCTACATGTATAATTATGGTATCGGTGTGAAGAAAGATCTGCTTAAAGCAAAGCAACTCTATGAAAAAGCGGCTTCAAGTGGTTATGCTTTAGGTCTATTCAGTCTAGGGGCACTTTACGAATTTGCAGAAAAAAAACATTATCGCAAAGGAATTGAACAAAATTCAGATAATAATACTATTAGTCAAAACTATGTTAAGGCGAAAGATTTTTACGAAAAAGCGGTGCAACTAGGTAACAAAGAAGCTCAAAATAATCTGGGGGGATTTTATTATAGTGGAATTGTTGTTAAAAAGAACTATACCAAAGCTAGACAACTATATGAACAAGCTGCCAAGCAAGGAAACATATATGCACTGCATAATTTAGCAAATATGTATTACAATGGATTGGGTGGATTAAAAAAAGATTTTGCCAAAGGTGTAGAATTAGATACTCAATCTGCACAAAGCGGAAATCCTGAAGCACAATATAGCTTAGGTTGGTTATATTATAATGGTTCGTGGTTTGAAAAAGATTATACCAAAGCTAGGGTATGGTTTCAGCTTGCCGCTGAGCAAAACCATGCCAATTCCCAATACAATCTAGGTATTATCTATCAACAAGGATTAGGGGTCGCAAAAGACATTTATACCGCAAAACATTATTTTCAACAAGCTTGCCAAAATAACTACCAAGAGGCTTGCAAACATGTCAAAAACATTCTTTAGTAAAACAATTAAAGCTAGGAAGTGTTCAAGATGGGGGATCGATGATGGGCTATAAACCGTAATAGCCATTACCTCTGTAAAAAACACTATGAGTAAAATGGTGAACTTACGCTTCAGGAAATAAATCATAAAAAACAATCAAGCAAGATGAGTAGAACCCATTTCAAACAAGTAGTTTTAAAAAATAAAACGTTGCACAAGCCTCATGATGAAATAGAAAGTCAATACTCAAGTTCCTGATGCGCATAATATTCCTATCCAAGGCAACTTTAACGAAAGTATACGCCTAAAAAATAGATTAATTGGCCAGATATACACCATAAAAACACTTGGTAAACTGTGTTCGCCGCAAAATCACCAGTCATGGAAAAGCAACTAGAGACTTTATTTTACTCATCGGACACACGTTTTGCTAACATGAAATCCGATGAATAATGAGTAATTGTCAAGTTAAGTTTGAGCTAAAATATATAATTAATGCGTTAAACCATAACCAAGTGGATAGAGTGCTTTCATGTCGTTTGGTAAATCTGACGCTTGCTGTTGCACGCTATCCATTGAATCGGGTAATGAAAATGGCATTTTAGCTAAATAAGGCTTGTTATCAAGTAATCGATCAAATAGCACCTCATCATTGACCCCAAAATTAGCAATAATCGCACTAGCATATTGTTTTAAAACCGTAAGAACAGCCGGTCTATCTAAATAAACGGTAACAACGACGGGATGCTTTTTACTTGCTTGTGCGATAAATTCAATATTTTTATCATTAGATGGAAATGCTAATGATCCTTCATGATGTTCTAAACCAAAAAAGTAACCTTTATGGTTTTGTTCATAAGGCGCATTTATTCGAACGACAACGACATCAGCTTGATCTAAATCATCAACAATATTAACTTTATTCTTTAAAAGACTTTTAGTACCTGGCAAAAAACCATGTAGATAGATTTTATTAGTAGGATTTAATGGTAACGTTTTTTGTGTATTTTCAAGTAATACCAGCGAATTATATTGAGCTTGATTCGCCACTTTTTGAAAATCTTTATTGCCAACAAAACTTGTTTTGCTTAGATCAACATACGGTGTTTCAAATTGTCCTAAAGAAAACTTTTGCACCAAAATAGCCAATACTGCGTTATCGATGTCTTTTTCCGCAATTTTTTTGTTTTTAACAGCGGTTACAATAATTGAGCTATCACTAACACCACCAAATTGTTGAACTCCTGCTTGAATAGCTTTAATAAAACGTTGCTCTTTGGTCAGATCTTCAACCCCCCATGGCATTCCTTCTACTTTGGGTTTAACACCTAAAGGTGTGCCATTGACACAAACTTCATTACAATCACTCGTAATATTCCAATCACTCATGATTACACCTTTAAATTTATAGGTGTCACGTAATAAATCTTTTAATAAAAACGAATTAAATCCACCACCAACAGCATCAAGTTTATGATTATTTATTTGAGCATTTTTCAATATTGAATAAGTCGGCATGACACCAGCAACATCTGCTTCAAAAGCGCCAGTAAATGGAATAATATGCTCTTTCAAACTATCTTTTTGTGTAAAAAGTGCATATTTACCATAAGCACTATGACTATCAAAACCATTTTCGGCAGCGCCATATCCCACCCAATGTTTAACAACGGCGGCGACACTTTGTGAATTTAAACCATCTTTACCTTGCATTCCTGAGATATAACCTCTAACCATCTTTTTACTTAGTTCAGGATTTTCACCAAATGTACCTTCAAAGCGAGCCCAACGAGGTTCAGTACCCAAATCTGCCATTGGTGATAATGCTTGTGTTATCCCTAATGATCTATACTCTTGTCGAATTATATTACCATATTCATTAATATCTTTTTCGTGACCAATAGCCGCCATTCCTAACGTGCCAGGCCACTGGCTAAAACCACTATTTATGCCTAATTCATTGCCATAATAAAACGTATTTCTAGGATCAACGCTGATCGTTAATGGGATCGATAAACGAGAGGATTCAGCTATTTGTTGTAATTGATTATTTTGCTCTGCAAAATCCTTAGGATTAACCTCTAATCGGGTAATAAAGCTATTAACCTTATCATTCAAAATTAAAGCGGTCAGTTTTTCAAAATCGTACTTATCACCACGTCCAATATCATTATTTAAACTCGGCGCATTACCATGCATCATTATCCCAGCTTTTTCTTCTAATGACATTCTTGAAAGCAGATCCTGCGCACGTTGTTGTGGTGATAAACGCCAATCCTCATAAGGAGTTAGTTTTCCATCTTTATCCATATCCTTAAATTCAAGGTTATCAACAATAATTTTTTTTAATTGATGACTTTCAAGTTTGATTTGGTCAATAGCAAATAACGGGCTTGTTGTTAGAACAGCACTAATTAATAGTGCTGGTTTTAAAATCTTACTTTTCATCTTTTTATCCTTAAGTGACCTATGACACATTTATTATTAATATTAAATTCTTAAAATAGTTGATTTGAATACATAGCAACAAATCATCTTATGATTTCTGCTATAACCAATTAACGCCTCGCCTTTTTTGCCTTTATACAAAACAAAAAAAAACCTAAACACTTTGTTAACCAAAATGTTTAGGTTTTGCCTGTATCGTCAATTGACGATACAGTAACAATCCAAATTTATTCCATGTAAACTAACATTAATAAGATAAAGAAGATATCCTATCTTTTAATTTGTTGATGTAATTGTGATAAAAGTCACATTCTTAATTCATATGTTATTTAATAACTGATGATGAATTAATGACTTTTTATCGCAATACTCTTTAGCGCGGATTAAAAATCAGCCGAAACATAAAATATCTTTTTGTCAGTAATATACATGGCTAACTTACAACTATCTGTTTAATTTTTATATACCACATAAATAACCAATCGGTAAGCGATATAGAACATTACAGTGCCAACAATACAATCCAATATTATCCACATTCTTTTTTGTCTAAATAGCGGTGTGAGTAATCTTGCCCCATAACCAATACTAAAAAACCAGATGAATGAAACACAAACCGCGCCAATCAAAAAAGCGAGTTTTTGTTCACAGGTTAACGTGCCAGCAATCCCCCCCACAATAACAACAGTATCTAAATAGACATGAGGATTGAGCAGTGTGATTGCCAAAGTTGCTAGTACAACTTTTAATAAGCTGTTATTGTTAGGAACTTGGGATTCGATTGGCATACTACTTGTGCCTTTAATTGCACTTTTAAACGCACAAAAGCCATACCAAACTAAAAAAACCGCCCCTAATATCGCGAGTATATTAGTAATTAAAGGATTGTTACCAATAAAGACACCTACCCCAAAAATACCGACGGACATCAAAGCAAAATCACAGATAAAACAAATTGCCGACACATAAAAGATATGATTCTTTAATAACCCTTGCTTGAGCACAAATAAATTTTGAGCACCAATAGCAATAATTAGACTGGCTGAAATTAAAGCGCCACGTAATATTTCTGATAGCATTTGGTTATAACACCAGAATAAAATAGTAAAACATTAGCAATTAATCAATGATATCATAAGCTTTCAATAAATTAATCGAATTTATTTTTTTCTAACCATTGTAATTGCGTTCGATCTTTGTTTAAATAGAGGATGATCACACCTATCGCTAACCAAATAATGCCGACAATTTTTGCATCATTATCAATATGAAATAATACGGGTAATAGCACAACAGTACCAATAATAGGCATAAAGATATCTAAAATCCATGAAAGCCAGCCTTTGGAGCCTTTTTTGAGCTTAAAATAACCAATTACAGATAAATGTAACATAATAAATGCCGTTAATGCGCCAATATCAACAAATGACACTAACGTTGGTAACCCTTTTGCATTATTCGCAGCAATAACTACTAAACATAAATTAAATAAAGCAGCAAATAAAATAGCCATTGTTGGCACACCGCTTTTTTCACCCACTTTAGCAAAAACTGGAGGTAAACGCTTATCACGCCCCATGCTAAATAAAAGGCGACTTGCTGCGGCTTGTCCAACCATTGCAGCAAATGATGCACCAATAGCTTTCATTAAACTTAGTGCCCATCCTAACCATAAATTAATTTCTTGATTAACAATATTATAGTAAGCTTTACCTTGTAGTTCGGGATGACTACGCAAATAGTCTGAGCTATAAGGATTAAGTAAAGCTCCAACATAAATTTGTACCACAAATAAACAACCGGCTAAAATTAAACAGCTTATAATCGCTTTACTGACTAAATTATGATGGCCACTATTTTCTTCAGAAAAAGTCGCAATAGCATCAAATCCCAAATAAGATAGTACAGCAATAGACACCGCATTAAATAGTTTACCCCAACTGAATAAATTCCCTCCAACAAAAGGTTGCAACCAATCTTTGCTACTCTCACTGGTTATTATTATCCACATACCAGTAGCTAACACAGCAAGCAGGACAATAATTTCAAATATTAGTATGATCAACGTGATTTTGGCCGATTTTTTGGCACCCATTAAATTCAGCGTGCTAGTTAACATAACAGCCACACAAGTCCATACCCATATTGGCACTTCGGGGATCAATGCATTGAACGATATGCCACTAAATAAATAAGCAACAGCAGGAATAAACATATAATCAAGTAGTAACAACCAGCCTACTAAAAATCCAGCATTAGGATGGATACCAATAGAGCAATAAGCGTAAACGGCGCCCGCATGCGGTAAAGCATTTGCCATTCTAGCATAAGAAAATGCAGTAAATGCCATTACCAAAGTGGCAACTATATAAACTAAAGCAACTGCACCATCACTTATCGCATCTAAAACGCCAAATAATCCTATAGGTGCTGCTGGACCAATAAAAAGCAATCCCAGAATAACCAAATCCCGGAACCGCATATTTTTACTTAACTGTTGCATAATTGTTTTCGTATCATAATCATCAATAAAGTAGAATGTTAAATGATTACTAAAAAACGCACTAAGATCAGCTTGTTATTAAGTTATAATTATTTGTTATAAGAAGATATTTAATGATGCTCTCTCACCTCATAGGTATACGACATTTTTGCGGTCTTACCTAACATGATAGAGGCACTACAATATTTTTCTGAAGCAAGTTTCACCGCTCTTTCAACTGCCTCGCTATCGACATTAATACCAGTAATCACTATATGAAAATTAATTGATGTATAAACTTTAGGAGAAGATTCGGCTTGAGTTTTATCAATCTCTATCCAAAGATCGCGAACATCTTTTTTATTATTTTTTAAAATAGCGATAATATCATAAGCCATACAGCCTGCTGCACCATGTAACAAAAGTTCCATAGGACGAGCGCCACGATTACGACCGCCATGTTCAATACCACCATCCATCACTAATGAATGCCCACTTGCTGTTTCGCCCAAAAAACCAAAATCATCAACCCACTTTAAACGATCTTTCATTATTCGCTCCTTTCAATTTATCTTTAAACTTTTCATTCGTTACAATTTACGCAATAACATAAGCTTTTTTAAACATTCTGTCATCTTTTGACCTATTACTTTGTGATTAAACTTGATAATAATTTTGATTTATTTGCAAATAGATTCATTGGCTTATTGCAAATAGCTCAGGTAGAATAACCAAATTATTTGCAACAACATTTTTGTAAATATAATTAGAATCAATTATCTAGCCTTAACTTTCACTTAACAAACAAATAGCCAAGTGGTTCGCTTTACCACTACCTTAAGGATTGAATATGATTTTTGAGTTTGTCATTTTTCTTAGTATTGGCGCTGCTGCAGGATTATTAGCCGGTATGTTTGGTGTTGGTGGTGGCGCATTAATTGTACCGTCTTTAATTTTTACCTTAAATTACTTTAACCTTGGTGATCCTTGGGTTAATCATATTGCCATTGCAACATCATTAGCCACCATCATTGGCACTAGTTTGTCATCTAGCTATATTCACAACAAAAACCACAATATTCAGTGGCCAATTCTAAAAAAAATGGTTTTAGGTTGTATGATTGGCACGTTAGGTGGTTCGTATATGACCCCCTATATCCCGGGAAGTTGGTTAAAATGGGTATTTATCCTCTTTCTTATTTATGTAAGTTTTAAATTTATTTTACAGATAGACAAAAAAACCAAAAATCCAGTTAGTCAAACCGTTCCCTTTAACAATCAGATTTTTATCTTTGCCGGTACCTTAATTGGCATTTTTGCCGCCGTTGTAGGCGTTGGTGGTGGCGTTTTAGTTATGCCATTTTTGCAACGATGTGGTGTTGATATGCGTAAAGCCATTGGAACATCGGCCGCTTTCACTGTACCAGTTGCCATTGGTGGTACCATTGGCTATATCATCGCAGGTTGGAATAATCCACAATTACCAAACTACTGTTTAGGTTTTATTTATTTACCTGCAGCCTTAGTGATTATGCTAGCAAGCATCCCCATGGCCAAAGTAGGCGTGCAAATTGCGCAAAAATTATCAATTAAAAAATTAATCAGATTTTTTGGTCTATTTTTATTATTGCTCGCAATCAAGTTAATCATATATTAAACATTATTGGATATAAAAAAGGCCACAAAAGTGACCTTATAAATTTTGATACCAAATATCAATGACTATCTTGCCTCTTTGACGGCCAATCCTAATTGCCAAACAGCCATTGCATAATGCGAACTATGGTTATAACGGGTGATAGTATAAAAGTTCGGTAATCCATACCAGAATTGGTAACGATCGCCCATATCCAAACGCAATAAACTCACCTGAGTATGCCCATCTAATGAGCTTTGTGGTTTTAACCCAGCTTTTGCTAATGTTTCAATTGAGTATTTAGTGCTAAAACCAGTATCAAGTGATAGAGCCTGACCATCAGCCATTACTGCCACTTTTTTACCACGTTGCCAACCATATGATTTAAAGTAGTTAGCCACACTACCAATTGCATCAACCGGATCCCATAAATCAATATGCCCATCGCGATTAAAATCAACAGCATGACGTCTAAATGCAGACGGCATAAATTGACCGTATCCCATTGCACCAGCAAACGATCCATTTAAATCAAATGGATCTACGCCTTCATCACGACACATAACTAAAAAATCTTCTAATTCATTAGAAAAATAATGCGCCCGTCTTGGATAGTCAAAGGCAAGTGTTGATAGAGCATCAATCACTTTAGTTTTACCCATTACCCTACCCCAGCCTGTTTCGACACCAATAATGCCTACAATAATTTCTGGCGGTACACCATATTCATTATACGCACGTTGTAATTCTTTTTCGTATTGATTCCAAAAATCG
The DNA here is from genome assembly GCF_057063585.1 of Gilliamella sp. X-60. Classification (NCBI taxonomy): domain Bacteria; kingdom Pseudomonadati; phylum Pseudomonadota; class Gammaproteobacteria; order Orbales; family Orbaceae; genus Gilliamella; species Gilliamella sp. X-60. The sequence goes on from NZ_JBXSQJ010000003.1 coordinate 145,115, forward strand.
ACTCCACGAGGAAGATTGCTCGGTGTAATAAATTTATTTTTATATCGAATCCAAGCGCCATTCGGCAGCGTTGTTGAGCCAGCTTTTGGAGCTTGTTTATCCATTAAATTAATAACCCAATCAAGTTTATTGGTTTGTGCAAGCACATTGCGAAGCTGTTGACGATTAAAACCATGCTTACTTACCATTCTATCGATAAATTTTTCTTTATCTACAGCTAACGGAGGACTGGCGATTTTAGATTGATTGTGATCTTTTTCAAGATAAACACCGCCTTTAACATTAGTATGTCCGCGGTGTTCTTTCATAGGTGATGTTGAAGATCTACGACTACTACAAGCTGCAAGCAATAAAATTATGCTAATAAAAATGATAATACGCTGCATAAAAAATCCATATCTTAAGTAATTAAAAAATCGACAACATCATAAGATATTTCTTATTATTTAACAATATTTGGACATGATTTACCTTCAGCAACTTGTTTAATATTGTTTAAAGTGGTATCAGAAATATTTAGCAATGCTTCTTGTGTCAAAAAGGCCTGATGACCAGTAAAAATAACATTATGACAAGAAGACAAGCGACGGAATACATCATCTAAAATAACATCGTTAGATTTGTCTTCAAAGAATAGATCACGCTCATTTTCATAAACATCCATCCCCAAAGCGCCAATTTTTGTTTGTTTTAATGCATCAATAGCCGCTGTGGCGTCAAGTAATGCCCCTCGGCTGGTATTGATAATCATCACACCGTCTTTCATCTTTTGAAAAGACTCTTTATTCAGTAAGTGATAATTTTCAGGCGTCATTGGGCAATGTAACGTAATAACATCTGATTTTGCATATAACTCATCTAGCTCAACATATTGAGCTCCTAACTCAACAGCAATATCAGTAGGATAAGGATCGTAAGCAAGGATATGCATACCAAAACCTTTCAAGATACGGATAACTGCTTGACCAATTTTGCCAGTACCAATAACGCCAGCGGTACGATTATGCATATTAAATCCAGTTAATCCCTCTAACGAAAAATTAGCATCACGAGTGCGCTGATAGGCCTTATGTGTCCTTCTATTTAGCGTCATCATCAAAGCCACTGCATGTTCTGCAACAGCTTCTGGCGAATAAGCGGGCACGCGAACCACCGTAATACCCAATTTTTCAGCCTCTGCTAAATCAACATTGTCAAACCCAGCGCAACGAAGGGCTAAAATTTTAATGCCATAACTGGCTAATTTTTGTAGTACTTTTTTATCTACTTCGTCATTAACAAATGCACAAACCGCATGATAACCTTGGGCAGTAACAACTGTTTTATGGCTCAGTTTATGTTCATAATATTCAATATCGAAACCAAACTTTTTGTTCGCCATTTCTAAATGTTCTTTGTCGTAATGCTTACTGCTAAAAACAGCAACTTTAATTGAACTTTTCATCTTACTGAACCCCTCTTAATGGTAATTAGTTAACTTTTTAACTGGTTATTGGCATTAATTTTATACTGAAACACATAGTTTCCTGAAACTTTTTAACAAAACCTAAATAAAATAATGAATTTTTCGCTTTCAACATATTTGCAATATAACTTTTTTTATGTTGAAAATATGACTGTAGATAAACAGTTTATCTAAGCTTGCAGAATTATTTTTTAAATGTTGTGTGGTATGATAGCACTTTGCAAAAAAACTAACCAATAAAGTTAAATAATGAATAATGCGCAAAATTCACTTTTAAAAACAATTTTTACCACTAAAATGCTGATCTGCATTTTTACCGGCTTAGCTTCTGGGTTGCCCTTTTATTTATTGTTACAACTATTACCAGCTTGGTTAGAAAGTGAAAGTATAAATATCAAAACAATTGGTGCGTTTTCATTAACACAAACTCCCTATATTTTGAAATTTATTTGGTCCCCCTTTATGGATAATATTTCATTATTTCATTTAGGACGGCGACGTGGTTGGATGCTTGGTTCGCAAATTGTACTTATCTTTTCAATCGCAATATTGGGGTTTCTTTCACCTTCATTAAATATTTGGTTAATCGCTGCTATTTGCTTCATTATTGCACTTTTTTCAGCTACGCAAGATGTCGCTCTTGATGCCTTTAGACGGGAATTATTACTTGATAAAGAATTAGGACTTGGTAATAGCATTCACACTAACGCCTATCGAGTTGCAGGTTTAGTGCCTGGATCATTATCACTGATATTATCAAACTCTCTACCATGGAATAGTGTTTTCATCATTACTGCACTATTTATGCTACCGGCTATCGTCATGACACTACTTGTTAAAGAACCAACTAATCAAACACCCAAAAATCATAATTTTGAAGATATCATTATTAGACCATTTAGTGAATTTATTACTCGAAATGGACTTAAAACAGCCATATTAATTTTAGCATTTATCTTTTTATATAAATTAGGCGATAGTATGGCAACCTCTTTAGCCACCCCTTTTTACTTACAAATGGGTTATAGCCGACCAGACATTGGTTGGATTGCTAAAAACGCCTCTTTATGGCCAAGCGTATTTGGTGCATTAATAGGTGGGATTTTGATGATTAAAATAGGCATAAACCGCGCACTATGGTCTTTTGGTATTGTACAGGTCATTTCAATTTTAGGTTTTGCTTGGCTTTCAATAGAAGGCCCTTTTATTGTCATAGGGACATCCCAAAAAACATTATTAGCCATAGTAATTGGTTTTGAATCACTTGGCGTTGGTCTTGGTTCGGCCGCTTTTGTTGCGTTTATTGCTAAAACAACCAATCCCCTTTATACCGCAACCCAATTTGCTTTATTTACCAGTATTGCATCTATCCCAAGAACATTAATTAATGCTACAACAGGTATTATGGTTGAACATTTGGGATGGACAACATTTTTTGGTTTATGTACGATTCTTGCCATTCCAGGTATGCTATTATTATTAAAAGTGGCCCCGTGGAATATCAAATCTTAGGAGAAAATATGGATAAATTAACCCAAGCATTCGACTTTAGACATGCATGTAAAAAATTTGATGACACAAAAAAAATTACGGATGATGATATTCAATACATTTTGGAAGCAGGTCGGCAATCTCCTTCATCATTTGGCATGGAGCCATGGCATTTTGTGGTTGTTGACAGTAGCAAAATAAAAGCAGAATTACGTAATGTTTGCTACAATCAAGAACAAGTCACCAGTTGTTCACATTTTGTGATTGTGCTTTATCGAAAAGCGAATAATTTTACATTACAGAGCGATTATTTACGACGTGCAATTGCGCGCACTTTACCCGATCCAAATAATCAAACATCTATTGATATTGCCTGCCAAGCATTTATCAATTTTTGCGAGCAAGGGCTTGCTGATGGCTTAACGATCAACCATTGGTCAGAAATGCAAGATTACATCGCTTGTGCCAATATGATGACTGCTGCGGCATTTCGCGGTATTGATTCATGTGCTATTGGTGGGTTCGACCATGATAAAGTGATAAAAATGCTAGAAAAACATATTCCACAAATTGGTGAAGAATCATTTGGGGTAGGGCTTTGTTTAGCTTTTGGTTATCGAATCAATGAACCAGCAGCGCATGTTCGTTGGCCACTTGCTGATTTAACGACGTATCTTACTGATAATCACTAAACAGATATAGCAACTTGCTACCTTCAATCGCTACATAGCGAATGAAGGTAGATAAAAAACAGACAAAATCATTATTCAATTGATTGATAGAGCGCTTCGGCGTCAGCTGAAGCTGAGTCCATAATAAAAGCAATTCCAGATAAAATATTACCAATCTGAGGATCGCTGACATTTTGTTGTACCGAATTTAAAATCTCTTGTGCCCAATTAATTTTTGTAAGTACAGCTTCTACACTTTCTTTTGAAGGATTATTCATAGCATCTCCCCCGTTTTGTTAGGATGTCAAATAAATCGATAATCAAAACTACATTATCAGACAATAGAAAAAGGAATTTAAGAATAAGAAAGGGACGTATTTTAAACGCTACAAATCAAAAACAAAAACCAATATCGTTTTAAAAATCACAACTAATTTTAAAAGAACCGAAAAGGAACAGATAACCCAATTATTTAACGTTAATAAAGCCTATTGTCATTACCTATTGCTACAATAACCAATTTTTTTGCACGATAAAGATTGATAATGTTAGACTTACTGCCATAAATTGCTCGATTTTTGTCTAAAGTAGCCAAAATTGAAAATAAATAAGGATTTAAAATGAAAACCAAACATGCACGTTTATTAATACTCGGTTCTGGTCCAGCAGGTTATACTGCAGCGGTTTATGCCGCACGCGCTAACCTGTCTCCTGTGTTAATTACTGGAATGCAACAAGGCGGACAACTGACAACAACCACAGAGCTTGAAAACTGGCCAGCTGGCGCACCTGATTTAACGGGACCAGAATTAATGGTCAAAATGAAAGAACATGCCGAAAGATTTAATACTGAAATTATTTTAGATCAGATCGATCGTGTTGATTTTAGTTCTAAGCCGTATAAACTTTTTGGTAGTGAGACTGAATATAGTTGTGATGCCCTTATTATTGCAACTGGCGCATCAGCACAATACCTTGGTTTACCGTCAGAAGAAGCATTCAAAAGCAAAGGCGTATCTGCTTGTGCAACCTGTGATGGTTTTTTTTATCGCAACCAAAAAGTTGCCGTAGTGGGTGGCGGCAATACTGCGGTTGAAGAAACGCTGTATTTAGCCAATATAGCTAGCGAAGTCCATTTAATTCACCGCCGAGATAGCTTTAGAGCTGAGAAAATATTGATGGACCGTTTGGATAAAAAAATTAAGGAAGGCAAAGTTATCCTACATACACATCGCATTATCGACGAAGTACTAGGCGATAATATGGGCGTGACTGGTGTTAGGATCCGTAGCACACAAGATCCCAATATAACCGAACAACTATCAGTTTTAGGCGTATTTATCGCAATTGGCCACAAGCCAAACACCACCATATTTGAAGGTCAGCTTGAACTCAACGGTGGTTATATCAAAGTACAATCAGGTACGCAAGGCAACGCCACTCAAACTAGTGTCGAGGGAATTTTTGCTGCTGGTGATGTAATGGATCATATCTATCGTCAAGCAATCACGTCAGCCGGCACGGGCTGTATGGCGGCTTTAGATGCTGAACACTATTTGGATAACTTAAAATAAGCAGTAAAAATCTTTATGTCATTAGATAAAAAACGCCAGACCTATCTACTTGGCTGGTTAAAACAGCATGCAAAAAGGCATAAAGCTAATTTGCGAGCTTCAATTTTAACTGGCTTTATTTTAACGGTATTAATCATTATCCAAGCGGGATTGCTTGCAATAATTTTGCAAAGAATCATTATTGAACAACAACATTTTGTAGATATTCTACCCTTTTTTGGCGCATTAATTGCGGTACTACTTGCTCGAGCGGGTTTAATCTATCTACGCGAAAAAATCAACTTTGCTATAGGCAAAAAAGTTCGGCAGCAAATTCGACAGCAAGTAATTGATCAACTTGAGCTACATGGGCCTGCTTATCTAAATCAAAGTACTATTGGCGCATGGAGCACGTTGCTCATTGAACAAATTGATAAATTGCATGACTTTTTTGCCCGTTATCTACCCCAAATGCGCTTGGCAAGCATGGCACCGATTTTAATCTGTATTGCTATCTTCCCATTTAACTGGGCTGCTGCTGCAATTTTGCTTTGCACGGCACCTCTGATTCCTATCTTTATGATTTTAGTGGGAATGGGAGCTGCTGATATTAACCGCCGTCATTTTAAAGCTCTCGCTTATTTAAGTGGTCACTTTTTAGATCGTTTAAAGGGGCTTAATACCATTCGACTATTCGACCAAGGCGAAAAACAGACCAACGAAATCGCCCGCGCGTCTGAACATTTTCGAATCAAAACCATGCAAGTCCTAAAAGTCGCGTTTTTATCTTCCGCAGTGTTAGAGTTTTTTACTTCTATTTCGATCGCCATTGTCGCGGTTTATTTTGGCTTTTCGTATTTAGGCGAATTTAATTTTGGCACATACAATGGCACCGTTACCTTATTTGCAGGTTTTTTTGCACTAATCTTAGCCCCTGAGTACTTTCAACCTTTACGCGATTTAGGCACTTACTATCATGCCAAAGCCGAAGCAATCGCCTCGGCTGATAATATCGAAACGTTTTTAAGTAAAAAATTACCACAAGAACAAACCAAGGCTAATACCGTAAACAACAAATTGATTGAACCACTACAAACCATTGAAGCCAATAACTTAATTGTTTTATCTAGCGAACAACAACCGATTGTCGGTCCGCTATCGTTTAGCCTGCAAGCACCATTTAAATTGGCTTTAATAGGTACAAGTGGCGAAGGTAAAACCTCGTTAATACAAGTACTACTCGGCTTTTTATCTTATCAAGGCTCACTAAAAATTAATGGTATAGAATTTAATCAATTAGATATTAATAACTGGCAACAACACATTAGCTGGATTGGACAAAATCCTTACCTGTTAAATAGTTCTATTCGCGATAATATTTTACTTGGCAAGCAAAATGCCACTGAAAAAGAACTTGATGAAGTGATAACCAAAACCCAATTAACCGATGTCATTGCAAAATTACCACAGGGTATTGAAACCCAAGTTGGTGAAGATGCGGTACGTTTGTCGGTTGGGCAAGCACAGCGGATCGCTTTAGCAAGAGCAATGCTTAAACCTTGCCAATTACTGATTCTTGATGAACCAACTGCCAGCTTAGATAAACAAACCATACAAAATTTGGATAAGCAACATATAGCACCCAATAGCATCACCATCACTCATCAAACAGATGATATGCAAGATTTTGCACAGATCTGGCAATTAGCTAATGGCAAGCTACATTGTGATATCAAGGAGAATTTATGCTAGCCATATTGCGCCCCTATATAGCCCTTTATAAACACTATTTTTGGCAAATTTTATTTGGCTTATCGCTAGCGATTCTCACACTGCTTGCTAGCGTATTTTTATTATCCCTATCGGGTTGGTTTTTAGCCTCTACCGCTTTTGTTGGCGTGGCTGGTTTATATACATTTAATTATATGTTGCCTGCGGCAGGTGTGCGAGCGGCCGCCATTACTCGAACCGTTTCACGTTATATGGAGCGTTTGGTTGATCACAATACCACATTTAAGATTTTGGCTTATTTAAGAACACTTGCTTTTCGTAAAATTTTACCACTAAGTACCCATCAATTAGCTCATTACCAACGAGCAGACTTGCTTAATCGCTTTATTGTCGATATTGATGCACTTGATCACTTATACCTAAAACTCTTTTCGCCCATTGTAACCGCATTAGTTACCATTGGCGTTTTGTTTGTAGGGTTAGCAAGCATAAACTTACCCATTGCGTTAATCATTACCATTATCCTTACAACTACTTTACTTGTGGTACCTGTTATCTTTTATCAAGCTGGAAAACAGCTAGGTAAAACACTAGCTAAACAACAAAGTGAATACCGATTATTATTAATTAATTACCTACAAGGACAAGCTGAACTTATCCTATTTAATGCACAACCACGCTATCGCGCGAAACTTGATGAACTTGAATCAAACTGGCTCTATAATCAACAACGGCAATCAACATTAATGGCGCTATCAAGTGCATTGGTCTTGCTTATTGCTGGCTTTTTAACGTTACTGGTTCTGTGGCTAATTACTCAATACACTCTATCCCCTTTAGTGGCTTTATTTGTATTTGTTAGTCTTGCAAGTGCCGAAATACTCATGCCAATTCCTGGTGCATTTATCTTTTTAGGGCAAGTACTCACTTCTGCCACACGTACAACGGCTATTTTTAACCAAATACCCGATATCCAATTTGTTGACAAAGGTAAAGCGATAGATTTAAGTTCGGCAAAATTGCAATTTGAACAAATTAATTTCAGCTATCCCAATCAACCCTTTGCGGTATTAACGGATTTTTCGTTGACAATAGAACAAGGTGAACATATTGGTGTGGTTGGTAAAACAGGTTGCGGTAAATCAACCTTATTAAGTCTGGTTAATCGCACATGGGAACCTCAATTAGGCCATATCTATATCAACGGTATTGAACTTAATCAACTTGACGAAAAAACACTACGACAAGCTATCGCCATGGTGCCTCAAGTGATCACTATTTTTAGTGACACCTTAAGGCAAAACTTGCTAATAGGCAATCAACAAGCTACCGAGCAACAGTTAATCGACGTATTACACCAAGTTGAACTCGACAAATTACTCACAACCGAGCAAGGTTTAGATTTACTAGTTGGACAAGGTGGTCGCGCTTTATCGGGCGGTGAAATTCGCCGAATTGGCATAGCAAGGGCATTACTGCATAATTCACCATTAATTTTAATGGATGAACCCACAGAAAGCCTTGATCAACAAACAGAACAACAAATTATTCGATTGATCAAACAAACATGCAAAAATAAAACACTAATCATGGTTACGCATCGTTTGACTGATAATCCGTTGTTCGATCGGATTATTTCACTTTGACAAGTGGCTTAATTTAGGCAGGATTCTATTGCGGTTAAAAGGCAATATTGACCTTTGAGAGTCGTAAAAAATCCGAGTGTTTTTCTTATAAAAAACGTTCAGGAAGGGAATTAATATTTTTGATTAAAATAAAATGGTTATATGTTTATTTTTGTTGCAATGGTTGGCTTTGGGTGTTGTGAAAGATTGGTATGTATTTTATAAAAACATTCTGATATCGATTTTTTATTGATTTTTTTTAAAAACACTTTTGCAGTTTAACCACAAAAGCGCAAACTTGTCATCATCAGCTCAGTCACCTATGCTGAGCTGCTTTCTCTGATTGCTTGTCCTTAATTAATATCATCCCCTCCTACCTAAGACTAAGAACTAAAAAACTATGGAGTGACGCAAAGCCCCTCATAATCGATATACGCAGGGTTACGCAACACTTGACCGTCAAATGTGGTCACAGCAAAGTACGTATTGTCACCCGTTGGATCACTTACTGGGTGGCCGTCGTTACCAAAATCTGAACCCTCGGTATAATGGTACATGGCGCCCCACTCCGTGAAAAATCCAGCCCCTATTTGGCGCTGGTAATAATTACCTTTTGATGACGGCGTGGCACCAACAGCACCTTGACATTCGTGTCTGTCGAAACCTCGACAGAACGCATTGGTAAGGTCTTTTACTTTTGGAAGTCGATAGCCTAAACCATCACACCACTCGGCGTGGGTTGGAGCATTATAATTCCATACGTCATTGCGCAGGAGGAACCACTTCTGTAATACAAATCCATATGTTACAACCACATTACCCTCTTTATCTTTACCCACTAACTCGAATGTCTGCGGTAAATTTGGCTTGCCAACTAGACCTAGGTAAGTTGGATGTTGACTGATTTCAAGGTAATTACCGTTTTCATCAACATCATCATCATTTACTCTAGGACCTGTTAAGATAACACGCGTCACATCTTCTGGACCATCAAGCCAATCATCCTCATAATGGCTTGTTGCTTTCTGTGTCACCGTAGCGGTTATTCCCTCATGTGTAACGGGCTCCCATGTCAATTCACTTGCATCAACACCTTCTATGTCTAAATCAAAATATAATCCATTAGCACCCGTGGTCGGAAAATTAAGCGCATATGATGAGGGGTTGATTGATTGCGTAAAGAATCCTTTCTTTGGATGCCATATGCCAGCAGGACCAGCGTTTTCACGTGTGCCGTAAACCAAATTCGGCCGAGCGAAGTTGATGAATGGTGATGGCGATAATACGATTGCATCACTACGATTATTAACGACTCGACCATTTTTGCTGGCCAATGCCTGCGAATGCCATAAAGACGACAATAACAACAATGCCAACGGGAGTTTTAGGGATAATTTTGATAATAGTCTGAGGAGATAAATTCGAGGTGAGAGTAAAAACTTGTTTAATGTGTTATGTGATAAATTTAAGGCAACTGTTCGCTGTTCGCTGTTCGCTGTTCGCTGTTCGCTGTTCGCTGTTCGCTGTTCGCTGTTCGCTGTTCGCTGTTCGCTGTTCGCTGTTCGCTGTTCGCTGTTCGCTGTTCGCTGTTCGCTGTTCGCTGTTCGCTGTTCGCTGTTCGCTGTTCGCTGTTCAAAATGATAATACATTATAGTTCACCCGTCAATTAAATTGTTGTTTTATTTATCTTTTATATGTTTAATTGCTTGTTAAATAAACTGATTTTTAGTTGATCGAAGTATAACTGTTTAAAAAAATCTTGGCTAGTATTTTTTAATTTTAGTAAAGTTTTGTTAATGTGTTAGATTCAGCTTTGGGATGCCGTGAGTTTCGGACATTTTATCCTTTGATCAAAAAATAACTTTAGTGGCAATCTCTGAAACCTATTTAAATCCCAAACAATCTTTTGCTCAAAAATCTTTCAGGTAACAACGATAACATCGTTAAGCCTAAAAGAGGATCTTTTAACTGAAAACGTAAAATCGCTGCTTAACAAAGAGTAAATCATCGGTTTTAGCCGTTAACACCAACTGTAACGCCCTAAAAACGACCATAAAAGATAGATGAGTGCTATTAATAAATATGCATATCTTATTTTTTTATTTTTTATTAAAAATAACAGACAAATAAATGGAATTAAAAAAATTATAGGCTCAGTAGTATATCATCTACCCGATGGAAGTTGGCTGAGGTTGTCGATATCACCTGATTCCAACATCCACTTGTAATGAGAAGTTGAAAATAAATTAATTAAACCTAATAGCAAAAACAAATAGATAAACGAAACAAGTTTCATAATCGACCTAAAATCCTTTTAATTTTAATTTAAATTATGATGTTATGATTATTTTATCTGCTTTGTAGTACCATTCAAAAAAACTACTACAACTTAAAACAATAACCATCGCCAATAGCGCTACCTTGGGCGCCAAATTGGCGTAAATTATGATCGACTGCGTTCATTGATTGCCAGTGGTTTTCGCACCAATCTGGCGCTAGCAAGGTTGGCTTTCTAGCGTTAGCTGAAATGCGATGATATAAAATATTGGCGGGCGTTTGCCTAATGATATCGCCAGCGATATCGACATATTCATCCAATGATAAAATATTGATACGACCAGCTCGCCATGCTTTTGCCATAATACTGCCATCAACAATATGCAAAGGGTGCAATTTTAAGCCGTCAACGCCACTATTTAATACACGTTCAAGCGTAATTAAATTAGCTTGTTTGGTTTCTTTGGGTAAGCCAATAATTAAGTGAGTGCACACTTTAATACCAAGATGACGAGCTTTTTGTAAGGTTTGATGATAATCGTTAAAAGTATGTCCACGATTTATGTCGTGCAAGGTTTTATCATGAGCCGTTTGTAAACCCAGTTCTAACCATACTTCGAAACCTTGAGATTGATAATCTGCCAGTAAATTAAGCGCTTCATTCGGAACGCAATCAGGGCGAGTCCCCACACAAAGTCCGACAATATCGGCACTATTTAGCGCCTGTTCATACATATTTTTTAGAATTGCAACTTCAGCATAAGTACTGGTATAGGCTTGAAAATATGCAAGATAGCGTTTGGATTTTTTCATTTGATGAGCTTGCGATACCAGTTGATCGGCAATTGATTTAACTTGTATTGATTCATCAATAATCGATGCCACATTACAAAAAGTGCATCCCCCCAAGCCGATAGTGCCATCGCGGTTAGGACAGCTAAACCCCCCGTGTAAGGTCAGTTTATAGATTTTTTCGCCATATCGACGCTGAAGATCGGAGCCAAAGGTATTAACGACAAGATGAAGTTGCATAATAGACCAAAAATAAAATTTTGTTTATTTTACGGAGTTAGGGTATTTAGTTCAAGCAACGATACATGAAACTTGTTTCTTACTCGTTAAATAATAAAATCAATTCCATTACTCCTATTTTTGCACTATTAAATAGCCATTTTTAATTAAGAGTAAGGGTTTACTTATCGTTGATCAATAAGATTTATAGAACATCCTCTTTTTTTAAACTTAAGTAATTGATTGATTTCAATAAAAATAAAAAATAAAAACCTAAATAAAATCAATTTAATACCTAATTATTTTTTAAGAAAACCCTCACAAAACCAGCTATTTTTGCACCTTGCTTATCAATAAGTATATAATATCCCTTTCCAATTTGAGGCAACCTGCATGCAACTGGCGTTTTGTATCTATAAATATTTTCCTTTTGGTGGTTTGCAACGTGATTTTTTGCAAATTGCTAAGGCTTGTCAAGCTCGTAGTCATCGTGTGCGAATTTATGTGATGGCGTGGCAAGGCGATAAGCCTGCTGGGTTTGATATTATTTTAGTGCCTAGAAAGGGCTGGTCGAATCATAGCCGTAACCAATCTTATTACCATTGGGTGAAGGCACACTTACAAACAAATCCTGTTGATTGTGTGGTTGGCTTTAATAAAATGCCTGATTTAGATGTCTATTTTGCTGGGGATACCTGCTTTGCTGAAAAAGTATCGCATAAGGGCTTTTTTTATAAATTGTCTAAACGCTGTAAGCATTATTTGGCTTTTGAAAATGCGGTATTTAATCAACATAGCCAAACCAAAGTCATGGTTTTGACTAAACAGCAAATTAGTGATTTTGAGCACTATTACCATACTGATCCGTCTCGATTTTACCTTTTGCCACCCGGTATTGCGCAAGATCGCCAATACAATTATGAGTCGCTAGCTAAAGGTAAGCAATTTAGGCAAGCCAATCAAATTGATGAAGATCATTTTGTAGTTGTGCAAATTGGATCGGATTTTAAACGAAAAGGGGTTGATCGTTCGTTAACGGCCATTGCCGCTTTACCTGATGAATTAAAGCAAAAAGTCACTTTTTTAGTGGTAGGGCAAGACAAACCCGATGCTTACCAAAAACTAGCTGCAAAACTGGGCATTGGGCATCAAGTTCGTTTTTTTGCAGGACGTAATGATATCCCTGACTTTTTATTTGCGGCAAATTTGCTATTGCACCCTGCAAGGCAAGAAGCTGCCGGTATGGTTTTGGTTGAAGGATTGGCCGCTGGTGTGCCGATTATTGTATCGGGCATTTCAGGGTATGCTTATCATATACACGATGCAAATGCTGGAGTGATCCTTGCCGATCCTTTTGTCCAAGCAGATCTCAATGAAGCGGTGCAAAATGCCATCACCGATCACGATCAATTACTAGCTTGGCACAACAATGCGATAAATTATGGTAAAACGGCAGATTTATATCATTTAGCCCAGCGCGCCGCAGATATTATTTTAGGTTGTGATAATCATGAATGAAATTAAGCTAAAATTACCTTTTGATCAATTGTGGACAAACAAAGATCCATTTGCTGAGGTTGAGTTAATCTCGGGTAAAGTCTATCGTGCTGTTAAACAACGCAAAACGTTGAATTTTGAGCTCACTGGGCAATCTTATTTTATTAAAATTCATCGCGGTACAACAGTTAAAGAAATTGTTAAAAATCTAATTTCATTGCGTTTACCTGTTTTAGATGCTAAGCAGGAATGGGATGCTATTCATCGCCTAGCGCAAGCTGACGTAAATACCATGGATGGGCGTGCTTTTGGACGCAAAGGATTAAATCCGTTGACTCGTCATTCATTTATTATCACTCAAGATCTTAATCCGACAATCAGTTTAGAAGATTTTACAAACTCGTGGCAAACTAAACCGCCAAGCTATCACTTAAAGCGTTCTTTAATTGTTTATTTGGCTAAAATGGTAGCAAAAATGCACGCCGCTGGCGTTAATCATCGTGATTGTTATTTGTGTCATTTTTTGCTGGATTTACCGTTATTTGAAAATCAGCAAAAAATCAAATTATCGGTTATCGATTTACACCGAGCACAAACTCGCAATAAAGTGCCTACCCGCTGGCGAGATAAAGATTTAATTGGGCTTTATTTTTCATCCACTAAAATTGGCTTAACTGATCGTGATATTTTGCTGTTTTTAAAAATCTATTTTAATAAGTCTTTGAAAACTATTTTGCATGATGAAACGAAATTAATTAATAGTACGCACAAAAAAGCAGAACGAATTCGTAAACGGACCGAAAAGTATCACCTTTAGCAATAATAAGGATACATTATGTTTATTGAACAAATTGATATTTCAGGATTTAAGGGTATCAGTCAGCTATCTTTAAAATTAAATGCAGGCTCTAGTGTACTCATGGGGGAAAATCGTTGGGGGCGCTCGAGTTTAATTAGTGCGTTGCAACTGTTATCGCTCGATAATAAGTTTTACCAATTTGTTGAATCCGATTTTTACCATAATCAATATCAACATTATGGTGATAATATCATCATTAAAGCCACTTATTGCCAATCGCATTTACATGAATTGAATCATGAAGATTACCAGCCATTACGCTCTGTTTCGTATCTATCAGAGCAAGATAATTTGCATCGAATTACTTATCAAATTTCGGCCAATAAACAAAATAACCAAATTATAACCCAACATAAATTGCTCAATGGACAGGATAAACCTGTTAATATTGAAAATGAAAAATTATTAATTGCGATTTTAATCAGTCTAAACCCAGTGATGATACTTAAAAATGCGATTAACCCTACGCAATTACCTGTAACTAACGAACCGTTTTCAGAAAACTATATTGCACAGCTTTCTAACCAACTAAAAGCCCATTCAGCCGAATTAACCCAAAAGGAACTAGCTCGAGGTCTACAAGCCGCACGCTCATTATTAGCATATTACTTTGTCGATCAAGCACACCGCTATCATTACAAACAAAAAAATACAACAAGTACGCCAAGAACTGAAGATTGGACGGTTTTAGAACAAATTAATGACATATTAGATAACCTTGATAATGATTATTTACGAACTGTATTTTTAGGTATTTTCGGATCTATTATTGAAGCGAAAGGGAATTATTCATTTTCACCAAGCGCCATGCCGATTTTAATTTTAGAAGAGCCTGAAAGTTCACTTCATCCTATTATTTTATCTGTCGCATTTCGTTTACTTAAAAACTTTCCTACTCAAAAAATTATCACCTCGAACTCAAGTGATCTGGTTTCATTATTTCCATTAGAAAGCCTTTATCGCTTAATTCGCCAGCCTGATCATATTGTCGTCAAATACATCCAACCCCATTCATTAAGCATAAGCGATAGCCGTCGTATTGCCTTTCACATTCTTTACCGGCGATCAAATGCCTTATTTGCTCGATGTTGGTTATTAGTCGAGGGCGAAACCGAAGTTTGGCTACTGCGTGAATTGGCTGAACAGAGCGGTTATCATTTAAGTTCTGAAGGCGTTCAGTTGATTGAATTTGCGCAATGCGGTTTGAAACCACTCATAAAGTATGCTAATAAAATGGGCATTCATTGGTATGTGATAACCGATGGAGATATGGCTGGTAAAAAATATGCCGATACCATAAAATCACTATGTGGCAACGATAAAAACCCCAATGATTACTTAACTGTTTTACCTGCCCGAGATATTGAAAACTTCTTATTTAAACATGGATTTAGTCACGTTTATAAACTCGCTGCTTATAATACAACACAGCATATTGATCTGCCTGTACATCAAATTATTCAAAAAGCGATTCATAAAAGTTCAAAACCTGATCTTGCTATTGCCATTTGTGATGATGCAAAATCACGTGGTATAAACGCTATACCGCGTTTGCTAACCGATACCTTTGCCAACATTATTAAAGTTTCTAAGGCGTTAGTTTAAGTCATCCCGTGTAAAAAATAGTTTCAGATAGATATCAAGAAGATAAAACCATTCCGCTGACATAATTTCAGCGGAATGCAATGAAGGTTAAATCTATTTGGTGATTCGTTTATATTTAGCGCGTTTTGGCTCTAATGCCTCAGCACCTAGTGTGCGTTTTTTCCACTCTTCGTACTCGGTAAAGTTACCTTCAAAAAATTCAACATGGCCTTCATCTTGATAATCCAAAATATGGGTCGCAATGCGATCTAAGAACCAACGGTCATGCGAAATCACTAAGGCACAGCCCGGGAACTCTAATAATGCATTTTCCAGCGCACGTAGCGTTTCGACATCTAAGTCATTGGTCGGTTCGTCAAGTAACAGAACATTACCGCCCACTTGCAATAATTTAGCTAAATGCACGCGTCCTCGTTCACCACCTGAAAGTTCACCCACACGTTTTTGCTGATCAACACCTTTAAAGTTAAAACGACCAACATAAGCACGGCTTGGAATTTCAAAATTGCCGATACGCATAATATCTTGACCATTTGAGATCTCATCCCAAACGGTTTTTTTATCATCCATGTTATCGCGGAACTGATCAACCGAGGCTAACTGCACAGTTTCACCTAAAGTAATGGTACCTGAATCGGGTTGCTCTTTGCCCGACAGCATTCTAAATAGCGTGGATTTACCTGCCCCATTTGGACCAATAATGCCAACAATTGCCCCTTTTGGAATGCTAAAAGACAGATTATCAATCAACACACGATCGCCATACGATTTAGTTAGGTTATTGACCTCAATCACTTTATCACCCAAACGTTGCCCAGGTGGAATAAATAGTTCATTAGTTTCGTTACGTTTTTGGTAATCGTTGCTGTTGAGCTCTTCAAAACGGGCTAAACGGGCTTTGCTTTTTGCTTGGCGTCCTTTTGGATTTTGCCGTACCCACTCAAGTTCTTTTTCAATCGATTTACGACGTGCCGATTCGGTCGAGGCTTCTTGCGCTAAACGCTGATCTTTTTGTTCAAGCCAAGATGAGTAGTTCCCTTCCCAAGGAATGCCTTCACCACGGTCAAGTTCTAAAATCCAACCAGCTACGTTATCTAAAAAGTAGCGATCGTGGGTTACCGCAACAACAGTGCCTTCATAGTCATGTAAAAATCGTTCTAACCATGCAACCGATTCGGCATCTAAGTGGTTGGTTGGTTCGTCAATGAGTAACATATCAGGTTTTTCCAGCAATAACTGACAAATAGCTACACGGCGGCGTTCACCACCTGATAAGTTTTCAATTTTCGCATCCCAATCAGGTAAACGCAGTGCATCAGCAGCTCGTTCTAATTGGTTATCTAAATTATGCGCATCTTGTGCTTGAATAATGGCTTCTAGTTCAGCTTGTTCTTTGGCTAATTTGTCAAAATCGGCATCAGGATCAGCATAAGCGGCATATACTTCATCTAACCGAGCCAGTGCTTGTTTAGCATCACAAACTGCTTGTTCTACAGCTTCGCGCACGGTTTGTTTAGGATCTAATTTCGGCTCTTGTGGTAAATAACCAATTTTAATGCCCGGCTGTGGACGTGCTTCACCTTCAATTTCGGTATCAACCCCTGCCATAATGCGCAGTAAGGTAGATTTACCCGCCCCATTTAAACCGAGCACACCGATTTTTGCACCCGGAAAGAAGCTTAAAGAGATATCTTTTAAAATATAGCGTTTAGGAGGAACAATCTTCCCTACGCGATTCATGGTATAAACATATTGCGCCATAAAACATTATCCGTTTAATTGATTAAAAATAGCAAAAAGTATTTGCTATATGACTAATGGCGTATATTGTAGCGATTCTTAGGATTGGGTCTAGGGTTATTTACAAGAATGCTCTAATTGCTTATACAATAATGTATCTTAAATACTGATAGAATTAAAAAATGGGAGATTATATTTGTTTAAGTCTAGTAAAAACATTTTATTTTTAAATTTATTATCAATAAATTGCTAATTAAGAATATATACTAGAAATACAGTGATAAGGTGTTAATTTTGCTTTTTTATGTCTATTTATTACAGTTTTTTTGCAAATTACTGTAAACAATGCGAGTAAGTTCTATAATTAACTTATTCGAAATAACCTCTGTAACTTCAAAAAGTTACAAAGTCAAACTATTTGCTGAACAGATAAAGCAAATTTAACTATGGCTTAACACAAGCAGCTCTGTATAGTTCATAAGTTACTCCATAACCTAAATCCCCATCCCCTAGATCGACTCGAATTGATTCTCCCTTGTATGGATCGATTGTCCAATACCAATCATAAGGATGCCTAGTTTCCCAGTCGTCAAGACCTAAATAGTGATCAGGATTGTTAAATAGGGTTCCCCATTCATTAAATAACCCACCAATCCACTTACCATTACCGCTACGATAACTCAATTGGCGTCGATAACCATTGATATTTCTTCCGGGAATACCTCCAGTCCACACATCATCATTATTTGCATTAGTATAATCTGCAACACTCGGCATCCGATAACCAATTTGATTGCAATAATCTTTTGCCTTACTCACTGAAGCATTTATACCAACCCCTTGGGCTATATACCATCTTTCAATTTTAAAGCTATACAATACGTTAGTTTTGGCTCTATCAGAATAAAGCTTAAATGTAGACGGACTAAAATTTTTATTAGCGCTACTATTTGTAGGACCTTTCAATACTATCTTTAAAGCAACATCTTGTGAGCCTTTTCCCCAACCCGGTGTACGTGCAGATGATAAAGCTAAACTAATACCATTCCCTAACTCTGGAGATACACTAGCGCCATTAGCTAAAATAATAGCTTCTGGTGTTATGTTTGCTAACAATAAATAAAAATAAACATTATTTGTTCCTGTCGACGGGAAATTACGTTGTGGATTGTTTACATCTTGTGGAACAAATCCTTTTCCTTTTGCCCAATCCGGACCATCTAAATCTTGATATACAGTATTATTACTGGAATCATTTGATAAATTAGGTTGAGCATAACAAACTAATGGCGCACTTGGATCAAAATAATCAGGATTCCATATCCATATGTCAGCTGAACTTGCATCCCCGCCTGTATCATATTTTAGACATGGGTTTTCGGACGATGGTAATATTATAGCATCACTACGATGATTATTTGCTCGACCACTTTTACTTGTTAATGCCTCTAAACTCCATGAATACGGCAATAATAACAGACCCAACACCAACAAGATTTTTCGGAACAATTTCGATAATAATTTAAGCGATAACTTTGAGGATATAAATGAGAAAAGTGTGAAAAATTGCCTAAGTGCGTTATTGGATAAATTTAAGACGCAGGTTTGCCAGTGCTGGTGTCTGGTGTCTGGTGTCTAAAATGATAATGCATCACGTCTCACCTGTCAAGTAATATTTTGTTTTATTTATATTTTTATAACTGTTCGCTTATTTAATAAGCTTAAACTTCTAAAGCGATCAAATTATAGCCGCTAAAAAAATGGTTGGCTAGTTTTTGTCGGATTTTTTTTGTAAAGAAATGTGAAGATGAAAACAATTCAACTTTAAGGTGATAGTAATTTTTTAAT
The DNA here is from genome assembly GCF_057063585.1 of Gilliamella sp. X-60. Taxonomy (NCBI): domain Bacteria; kingdom Pseudomonadati; phylum Pseudomonadota; class Gammaproteobacteria; order Orbales; family Orbaceae; genus Gilliamella; species Gilliamella sp. X-60. Next base: position 164,488 of record NZ_JBXSQJ010000003.1, read on the forward strand.
TAAAATGTGGTGTTATATTTCTAACATTTTAACTTTTGTGGAAATATTTAATATTGGTAATAACTTCAATTTAACAATTTTGAACGATTTAACTGGACTTATCGAACAGAAGTGTTAGATTTTTATCTTTTTAACAACCTAAAGCAAGCTGACCGAACAATCGCTTACCATATATAATACTGAAAGACCGCATGAGGCATTAAATAATATGACGCCCATTGAATTTAAAACACTAAAACAAGTAGCGTAATTTTTTACATTAGTTTTTTACTAAAAATTGGGATATTTACAATACAAGACTCATTATAATCTGACGTTAAAGTAAAAAATAATTTTTATGTTAAGTTTTGTAAGACCCTCGCTAATTGATCTTATTATGAAAAAAATACAGGAATAGACTCAATATCTATATGAAAAGGACTTTATGAAAAGAGTTATCATTTTTAAACATCCGTAATGGACAACAATATTAGTTACCCATCACGGCTTTTAATGATTATTTTATAGCACTATACTACTCATTGCTCACTATCTTTTAAGGTGCGACACACACTACCCTGTGGGTTGTCGTTGATTCGTAATTGCTTCCTATATAGCCATCGCTGTTAACATCGTAGTATTCTCCGATGCCGGAAAATTGGAATGCCCAATATATGTCGTATCCCCATGGACCTCCACTATTTTTCCAGTCTATCGCAGCGGGATAATCCTTTTTATCAGCCGAATCTAATTTTCCCCATTCATTCAATAAACCTCCTACCCATTTGTTACCATTTTTATAACTCATTTGCCGACGATAATAAGAACCTACTCCAGGGGCGCCATCTCTCCAACGATACCCATTCGCATTAGTATAGTCTTCAACCCCTGGAATTCGATAACCATTACCAAGACTATTACAAAATACTCTAGCACTATCATAACCACCAGCGAAACCAGGCTTAATAACATACCAGCGTTCGATTTTAAAGTGATAAAGTAACTGGTTATGCTCACTATCAGCATACAGCTTAAATTCTGAGGGGGTAAACTTTGTATTGCTTGAATCTTTGTTTGGTCCATTTAATAAAATCTTTAATGCCACTTGAGAGCGAGCAAGAAAAGTAGATTTTTGTTCTGCTGTGAGGGATAAGTTTACCGTGTTTCCGCCACTTTCTGCAAAAACGGTTGTGCCATTTGCTGCGATGACTTGCTCTGGAGTAATGCCTGCTAATAACAAATAAAAATGCAACCCATTTGACCCCGTTGAGGGAAAATTGTCAGCAAGGTTACTAATACTGGCCACCTTAAATCCCTTGTTATCAACCCAACTTGGATCCTTTGTCTCTCCCCTGCTATTAAGTATATTCGGCTGTGCATAACAAACATAAGGCCTATCTATTTTAGAACTGATATAATATGATGTTGCTTCTTTACTAAAGCGAGTTATATTGGGTATACCGTACAAAGTAGATAGTTGACCACTCGTTGCCTTGATTTCTAGCTTATAAGGGGCGTCACACGGATCTAATGTTTGTATTTGATTACTTTTGATTTGGCTTGTAATGTCTATTCCATTTTTATCCTGCCATACCACGGTTAAATTACCTGTAGCACGCACATTTTCATCGCCATCATCATCCGCCCAATAGCCATATGAATTAGCTAGATTGTTTAAAGCAATATTTGGATAACTGTTATTACCATCACTGACTAAGGGAACTGACGTTTTAATGCTAGCAAAGGTTGTGATTCCATCAGGTAATACTATTGGATTTTCCACACTTGAGGTGTTTTCTATCCCATTAGGATATAGCCCTGATGGACTGCCTGGTGCAACATACTGGCGACCATCTGATAGTGTTATGCCTAATAGTCCTTGACTATTTGTCACTTTAGTTCTACCGCCATCAAAAGTGAAATAAGGCGCACTGCCTTGAATCACTGCTGTTGTGTTAGCGGATAAAGCAATCGCATGGTTTACTATCATCAACTCTAACAATAACACACAAATTAATTGCAATGTATAATGTTCCACAATTTTTAACGTTAAATGATTTAGTTGACCAAGATGAGGGATTGTTGGTTTTGTCATAGCATATTTACTCATTATTCGTTAATTTTTGCTTAGTTAGGTGTTTTCCATATTAAAAACACCTAACTGCCTGTTTTTCAAATCACTAACAATGTTTTGGCTATCAATAAAAAAATGACTTTAAAAATTTATAGCACTTAACCTACAACTACTGACAAAATTACAAGACTAATTATAATCAAAATATAATGCGACTTTAAAGTAAAAAATGACTGCCTTATTAAGGCTTGTAAAACCCTTTTTACGTTGGTTATCGAAACAAGTTTGGATAAGAAGAACAACATATTAAATGCTAATAACCAAACTTAATTTTCAAAAATTAGTAAAAAAATCCAGTATCAAAAATTGACATTTATTAACACTGATAATTAACTATGAAATATGAACATAAATATAGTTATAACCCAATGATCTACAAGCTGGATAGAATAGTTAACTGAAATCAATCAAAAAATATCCTCTGCATATAGCTCAATTCAGATGGAGGATATTTCAAGTTATATTATAAAAATGTGAAAATTTGTTCTTTTGGTAAGCGTGATTTTGGTCGATACGCATTGCCGTCATTTTCGGCTCGATAGCCTAATGTGGCAACAATAATACTTTTAAGTCCTTTGCTTTTCAGATCTAAGATCTCGTCCATTTTTTGGGCGTCATATCCTTCAATAGCCGTTGAATCAATACCAATTGCCGCTGCTGCAAAAAGCAGTTGCCCTAATGCCAGATAAACTTGCTTACTTTCCCAACATTGTTGCGATTCAATGGTTGTGCTATTGAGCTTTACAAAGTGTCGACGACCTTGATCTTGCGCTTGTTTAAGATCGGCTGAAGGGTATCGACCGTCTTTCTCTTCTTGATTAAGCAGATTGACTAAATGAGCTTCATCTATTGGCGTTTTAATACAAAAGACAATAGTGTGCGAAGCGCCAGTCACTCTTGGTTGATTAAATTCAAGTATAGCGGGTAAAATTTTATTTTTTGACGCATCACTATCAATAACATAAAAATGCCATGGCTGTGAATTAACCGATGATGGACTGTTTTTTAAAACTGTCAATAATTGTTCAATCTGATCGGCTGGGATTTTTTTGGTTGGATCATAATGTTTGGTAGTATAGCGTTTTTGAGAAATATCAACTATGTTCATTGTTAGACCCTCGTGAGTTATTCTTTTCATTATTATAATTCGGTTTCATTATGTCTCAACTTATTATTTTAATAGATTTGTCAAATAGTGAAGTAATACTTAATTTAGTATTAGGTACTTTGTTTTAATAAAAATAGAATATATTAAGATTGGCTGCAAATAATCATTGACACCACTAATATCATTTGGTAAAAATATCATCAGTTTTAGTCTGTATTAATTACAATCAAAATAGAGATTTTTATGTTTGTTAACTATTTATCACTCGACCTCAGCCTCCTCCTCGCATCAACTTGCGCGGATAGCTTGTGTGTGGAGTAAAAGAAGTAGTTAAATAAACAACTCAACAAATTACAAGAACCCGCGCTACAGTGCGGGTTTTTTGTTTTCTTAACTTGAAATACCGTGATAGCGCTAAAATATATAAAAAGGAAAAACAATGAGCGATCAAGTCATTATTTTTGATACAACGTTACGTGATGGCGAACAGGCATTGCAAGCAAGTTTAAGTGTTAAAGAAAAGTTACAAATAGCGCTTGCACTTGAGCGAATGCGAGTGGATGTGATGGAAGTTGGCTTTCCTGTATCATCACCCGGTGATTTTGAATCAGTCCAAACGATTGCTAAAACCATTAAAGATAGCCGTGTTTGTGCCTTATCTCGTTGTGTTGATAAAGATATTGATGTTGCTGCCGAGGCATTAAAAGTTGCCGATCAATTTCGAATTCATACTTTTATGGCAACATCAACCTTACATGTTAAAGATAAATTAAAAATGACATTTGATGATGTCATTGAACGGGCGGTGCACTGTATTAAACGTGCACGTAATTATACTAATGATGTGGAGTTTTCTTGTGAAGATGCAGGTCGTACCCCAATTGATAACTTATGTCGGATCGTTGAGGCAGCAATTAAAGCCGGGGCAAGAACGATCAATATTCCGGATACTGTCGGTTATACTTTCCCTTATCAATTTGGTGGCATTATTCATACCTTATTTGAACGTGTCCCGAACATTGATCAAGCGATTATCTCTGTTCATTGCCATGATGACTTGGGCATGTCGGTGGCTAACTCGATTAGCGCGGTTCAAGAAGGCGCTCGGCAAATTGAAGGAGCGATGAATGGTTTAGGCGAACGTGCGGGTAATACCGCACTTGAAGAAGTGATTATGGCAATCAAAGTTCGCCAAAATATTTTAAATGTTCATACCAATATCAATCATCAAGAGATTTATCGTACAAGCCAAATTGTCAGTCAAATTACTAACATGCCAATTCCGGGCAATAAAGCAATTATTGGTAGTAACGCTTTTGCGCACTCGTCGGGGATTCATCAAGATGGAGTTTTAAAAAATCGTGAAACTTACGAGATTATGCCCCCAGAATCAATCGGCTTAAATCAAATTCAATTAAACTTAACCTCTCGCTCAGGACGCGCCGCGGTTAAACATCGTTTAGAAGAACTGGGTTATCACGATAAAGATTATAACTTAGATCAAGTCTATGAGGCGTTTTTAGAGCTGGCTGATAAAAAAGGTCAAGTGTTTGATTATGATTTAGAAGCATTAATCTTCATCAACCAATTGAAAGATGAAAAAGAACATTATGTTTTGAATTATTTTAATGTTCAGTCAGGTTCAACAGTGGTTTCAACTGCTTCAGTCAGTTTATTAATTGGCGATAAAAAGTATTCTGATGCAGCAACGGGTAATGGCCCTGTCGATGCGGTTTACCAAGCCATAAATCGGATTACTGGCGAGCCTATTTCGATTGTCAAATACCAATTAGCTTCTAAAGGACAAGGTGAAAACGCGTTAGGGCAAGTGGATATTGTTGCAGAATATAAGGGACGTAAGTTCCATGGTGTTGGACTTGCAACCGATATTGTTCACTCATCCGCTTTGGCTTTAATTAATGTATTAAATAATGTGTATAGAGCAAATCAAGTTGCCCAAGAAAAACAAAAATTACACAAAGATTAAAAAATAATTTGTTTTGCTCATGCAACAGCAAAATAAGAAAATTAAATAAGATTGAAAAGGAATAAAAAATGTCACAAAACTACCATATTGCAGTTCTGCCCGGCGACGGCATTGGCCCAGAAGTGATGAAACAAGCCTATAAAGTATTAGACGTTATCCGCAAAAAATATCAACTTTCTATTACTACTAGTGAATATGATATCGGTGGTGCAGCGATTGATATTCATGGTTGCCCATTACCTAATGAAACCCTTGAAGGATGCGAAAAAGCCGATGCTATTTTATTTGGCTCAGTGGGTGGGCCAAAATGGACTAACTTACCCCCCGACCAACAACCTGAACGTGGTGCGTTATTGCCACTACGCAAACATTTCAAATTATTTGCTAATATGCGCCCTGCTCGCTTATATAAAGGGTTAGAAGATCTTTGCCCATTACGGGCTGATATTGCCCAGCGTGGTTTTGATATTTTATGCATGCGCGAATTAACTGGTGGTATCTATTTTGGTTTACCAAAAGGACGAGAAGGAAGTGGTGCTCAAGAAAAGGCTTTTGATACTGAGGTGTATCACCGTTTTGAAATCGAACGTATCGCTAAAATGGGCTTTGAAGCCGCACGTTTACGCCGCCAAAAAGTGACATCAATTGATAAAGCTAATGTATTGCAAACCTCAATTTTATGGCGCGAAGTAGTGAATGAAGTTGCTAAAAACTATCCAGATGTTGCTCTTGAACATATGTATATCGATAATGCTACTATGCAATTAGTTAAAGATCCTTCACAGTTTGACGTAATTTTATGTTCAAATTTATTTGGTGATATCTTGTCTGATGAATGCGCTATGATAACTGGCTCTATGGGTATGTTACCTTCTGCCAGCCTTAACGAACAAGGATTTGGATTATACGAACCTGCAGGCGGTAGTGCACCAGATATTGCTGGTAAAAACATTGCCAATCCAGCAGCACAAATTCTATCTTTAGCATTGCTAGTACGTTATAGTTTAAAAAGAAATGATATTGCGTCAACTATCGAAACAGCTGTAAATAAAGCATTAGAGCAAGGTTATCGTACTATTGATCTAGCCCAAAAAGAGCAGCCAGTATCGACCGATGAAATGGGCGATATTATTTGTAAGCTGCTTTAACCGCATGGTTTGATTATAACCGTAAATAAAATAATGCGATAAACCAAGTTTTTAGTACTTGTTGTAAAAATAATAAGGAATATGCAATGTCAAAAACACTGTATCAAAAATTGTATGATGCGCATGTCGTTTATGAAGCACCAAACGAAACGCCTATTTTATATATCGATCGCCATTTAGTGCATGAAGTCACCTCTCCACAAGCATTTGATGGTTTGCGTGCAATGAATCGTAAGGTTCGTCAGCCTCATAAAACTTTTGCGACCATGGATCATAATACTTCAACCAAAAGTAATGATTTAAATGCTTGCAGCGAAATGGCTCGCATTCAATTAACTGAACTGGCAAAAAATGCCAAAGAGTTTGGTGTTTCGTTATATGATTTACAAAGCCCATTACGTGGTATTGTCCATGTGGTCGGTCCTGAACAAGGTATAACTTTACCCGGTATGACTATTGTGTGTGGTGATTCACATACCGCAACACATGGCGCATTTGGTGCATTAGCATTTGGAATTGGCACCTCTGAAGTTGAGCATGTCTTAGCCACCCAAACCTTAAAACAAGGTCGAGCTAAAACCATGAAAATCGAGGTCAAAGGTCAAGTAGCTGAAGGAATCACTGCCAAAGATATTATATTAGCGATTATTGGTAAAACCACTAGTGCTGGTGGTACTGGACACGTGGTTGAATTTTGTGGTGATGCCATTAAATCATTATCAATGGAAGGACGTATGACATTATGTAATATGGCAATCGAGATGGGGGCTAAAGCTGGCCTTATTGCGCCAGATGAAGTGACTTTTGAGTACTTAAAAGGTCGTCAATTTTCACCAAAAGGGAAAGATTTTGAAAAAGCTGTTGCCTATTGGAAAACCCTAAAAACCGACGACGGCGCGCAGTTTGATACTGTGGTCACACTTGAAGGTAAAGATATTGCACCTCAAGTCACTTGGGGAACAAATCCGGGTCAAGTCACGTCCATTGATGCAACAGTACCCAACCCCGATGCTTTTTCTGATCCTATCGAGAAACATTCCGCAGAGCGCGCATTAACTTATATGGGATTAACCGCTGGCACCAAAATGACAGATATTAAGATCAATAAAGTGTTTATTGGCTCATGTACAAATTCGCGAATTGAAGATTTACGCGCAGCAGCGCTAATTGCTAAAGGTCGTAAAGTGGCAGAAGGTGTACAAGCATTAGTCGTGCCAGGCTCAGGTCCTGTCAAAGAACAAGCCGAAGCCGAAGGATTAGATAAAATTTTTATCGACGCTGGTTTTGAATGGCGTTTGCCGGGCTGTTCAATGTGCCTTGCAATGAATGACGATAAATTAGCACCTGGGGATCGCTGCGCATCAACTAGTAATCGCAATTTTGAAGGCCGCCAAGGGCGGGATGCCAGAACACATTTAGTCAGTCCTGCTATGGCTGCTGCAGCGGCTATTACTGGTCATTTTACTGATATTCGCAAACCATTTTAAGGAGACTTGTCATGGCTAAATTTACAAAACATACCGGATTAGTTGTTCCTTTGGACGCGGCTAATGTTGATACAGATGCAATCATTCCAAAACAGTTTTTACAGAAAGTAACACGTACTGGATTTGGTAAACATGCCTTTCATGAATGGCGCTTTTTAGATGATGCTGGCACGCAGCCTAATCCTGAATTTGTCTTGAATAAATCCCGCTATAAAGGTGCCAGCATTTTATTAGCACGTGAAAATTTTGGATGTGGTTCTTCTCGTGAACATGCCCCTTGGGCATTAGCTGATTATGGCTTTAAAACTATTATTGGTTCAAGCTTTGCCGATATCTTTTACAATAACTCATTTAACAATCAGTTATTATTAGTTAATTTATCCGAAGAAGATGTCGATGAGCTGTTTAAAATTGTCGAAGCCAATGAAGGCATTGAGTTTACCATTGATTTAGTCCATGAAGTTGTTATTGCCGGCGACAAGCAATATACATTTAAAATCGATGCTTTTAAACGTCATTGCTTGTTAAATGGGTTAGATAATATTGGCTTAACCTTACAACATGAAGAAGCGATTAGCGACTTTGAACAGAAAATCCCTTCATTTTTAGCTTAACCTTAACTTTTGGGCGCTTATTTGCGCCCAATAATGAGAATCAACAATGGCAACACATCATGACAATGTAAAACAGCAGTTTGGCGAACAAGCCAATGCTTATTTAACCAGTAAAGTACATGCTCAAGGGCCTGATCTTGAATATTTATCTAACCTACTTATACCACATTCCGAGGCAAGTCTACTTGATATGGGATGTGGCGCAGGTCATGTCAGTTTTATTGCAGCAAAATATGTTAAACATGTTACTGCCTATGATCTTTCAAATGAAATGTTATCGGTTGTAGAGCAAACAGCAAAAGAGCGCAGTTTAACGAATATAACCGTTAAGCAAGGTTATGCTGAATATCCACCTTTTGCTGATAATCAATTTGATATTGTTGTCAGCCGTTATTCAGCACATCACTGGCATGATGTGGGCAAAAGTATTCGACAGCTCCATCGGATAACTAAACCTGGTGGTAAATTAATTATTATGGATGTTGTTTCACCTGGTCACCCTGTATTAGATATTTGGCTTCAAACTGTTGAAGCCTTGCGTGACACATCACACGTTCGAGACTATACCCCCGGTGAGTGGTTAACCTTTTTAACTGAAGCTGGTTTTGTCATTAATAATATAGCCCGCCATCGTTTAACACTCTCTTTTGATACATGGGTTAAACGAATGCGTACTCCTGAAAAGTTAATTGAAGCAATACGAACTTACCAAGAAACGGCAGCTGACGATACAAAAAATTATTTTGAACTTCAATCAGATGGTTCTTTTACTACGGATATGATGATTATTGCAACTGAAAAAGTCATCTAAAATGATCCGTTGTCATAAACAGCTTTAAATTTAAAGCTGTTTACGTTGGCTTGATGGAGGAATTGATAAGGCTTCACGGTATTTTGCTACGGTTCGACGGGCAATCATAATACCCTGTTCTTCAAGGATTGTGACCAATTTACTATCACTTAATGGCTTTTTGCTGTCTTCTGCCAATATATATTTTTTAATTAAAGCGCGAATAGCTGTCGACGAAGCTTCGCCACCTGATTCTGTGTTTACATGACTAGAAAAAAAGAATTTTAACTCAAATATTCCTGTAGGGCATTGTAAATATTTCTGTGTTGTCACACGGGAAATCGTTGATTCATGCATATCAATTGCCGTCGCAACATCAGACAAAATCATTGGTTTCATGTATTCAGTACCGTGTTCAAAAAATGCTTGCTGATGCTCAACAATAAATTGACTTACTTTAAGTAATGTTTCATTACGATTTTCAATACTTTTAATAAACCAATTCGCATTTTGCAAATGTGATCGAATATACTGACTATCACTTTCATTTGCTATCTTTTCCATTGCAGCATATTGCTGATTAATGCGTAAGCGCGGCATAGTGTCATTATTCAGATCAACAATCCAGTTTCCATTCACTTTTTTTACTAAAACATCAGGGATCACATAATTTGGCGGTGTAGTATTGACTGAATCGCCAGGATACGGTTGTAAATGTTGAATAAAATTGACTGCTTCTTTTAACTGTTCATCGCTTGCGTTTAATACTTTTTTTAATGTTCTATAATCTCGAGTCGCCAATAAATCTAAGTAGTTATCAATAATTTGTTTAACCAGCAGTGGATAGGTTAAATGTTGAATTTGAATAGACAAACATTCTTGTAACGATCTAGCTCCCACGCCAATTGGATCAAAATGCCAAATACGCTTTAAAACAGTTTCAACTTCATTCAATTCAATCTCGTCAGTACCCTGCTCTTCCAAAATTTCATCTAATGAAACCGTTAGATAACCTCGCTCATCAATCGCTTCAATAATCGATACCGCTATCGCCCTGTCAGTATCACTAAAGGGCGTTAATTCAAGTTGCCATCTTAAATAATCATGTAACGTTTCGTGAGTTTCTCCTTGGTAGATAGGCAATTCATCATTACGATAATCAGAGTGAGTGCCAGAAGGGGTTCCAGCAGTATAGATATCATCTAATGAGGCATCTAATGGGATATCTTCGGGTATTTCTCGGCTATCTAAGGCTTCACGTGTATCAATATTTTCATCTTTAACGTTCTGTTCAACATCAATTTCGTGATATTGATCAGCCACTTCAAGCAATGGGTTATTTTCAAGCTCGGTTTGAATCTCTTGTTGAAGCTCTAAAGTTGACAACTGTAGCAATCGAATCGCCAATTGTAATTGTGGTGTCATCGAAAGCTGTTGCGAGACTTTCAGTTGTAAACTGGGTTTCATCATAACCTAAATTCATTTCCTAAGTAGACACGTTTTACATCTTCGTTATTTAAAATACTGGTCGGTGTACCTTCAGCAATTAAATGTCCTTTATTAACAATATAAGCCCGCTCACAAACATCTAACGTTTCACGGACATTATGATCGGTTATTAATACGCCTAGTCCTCGATCACGTAGATGTTTAATAATACTTTTGATATCTATCACAGAAATCGGGTCGACGCCCGCAAAAGGTTCATCAAGCAGAATAAATTTAGGGTTAGCAGCTAACGCGCGAGCAATTTCAACTCGGCGTCTTTCACCACCGGATAAAGATTGCCCTATACTGTCACGAATATGTGTAATATGGAACTCTTTAAGTAACTCTTCGGCGCGGTTAATTTTTTCATTTTTATCAATATCTTTTCGCGTTTCTAAAATTGCCATAATGTTATCAATAACAGACAATTTTCTAAAAATAGAGGCTTCTTGCGGTAAATAACCGATGCCTTTTTGTGCACGCTCGTGTAAAGGTAAAATGCTGATATCATGATCATCAAGGTAAATTTTACCCGCATTTAAGGTCACAATACCAACCACCATGTAAAAAGTGGTGGTTTTACCTGCACCATTTGGTCCTAATAACCCGACAATTTCGCCAGAATTAACAGTTAAACTGACATCTTCAACTACACGGCGTTTTTTATATACTTTAGCTAGATTTTCCGCTTTTAAAATTGACATTTTATTTGCTCATCTCTTTAACTTGGTTTGGGATGATAGTGCTCTTAACTCGCCTATTCTTACCTGGCTGGGCAAATATTTGCTGTTTTTTGACATCATAAATAATCATTTCACTTACAATATGATTGTCTTGTTGAAATAACTCAGCATTACCTTGTAACACAATATTATTTTGTTTTACATTGTAAATTACTTGTGAAGAGTGCCCTGTGACAATCTTATTGTTTTTAGGCAAAATTTGCTTATAATTCACTGGATTACCATAAGCTGTAATTTTTTGTTTTTCTGTGTTTTGCATTTCAGTGACAACCACTTTATCCGCTTTTATGGTTAATCCTTCTTGCACAATGACCACATTGCCAATAAATGTAATAGTATTATTTTCAATATCAATCTGTTGATTATCGGCATCAATTGCAATGGGTTTATTATCGGCAAACATCTTGGGATCTGCAGGTTGCGTAGTCGGCCCATTTGCAAAACTACTTAAAGAGATAGGTAGCAATAAAATTAATGAACAAACAACTTGTTTTAGCGAACTCATGTTTTATTTTGCCTCAGTGTTATAATATGTTTTTACATTTTCAAGTATGTTAGCCTTTTTTGCACGCAAATCGCCTGCTAAACCAATACCGGTTGAATAAAATCCCACCCCATTAATGATGACAGGATCTTTGGATGTAACTAGCTGTGAAGTTAAATCTACCACCGCATTATCTGTTTTGACTTGTTTTAATTGGGATTCTTGTGTCAAATTATCTAATTGCACATCATGATAAAGATACAAAAGTTTATCACTTGTTAGCGTCGCTTGCTTTGCCTTAATATGCCATATAGCTATATGTTGTTGATCATAAATCGTAAAATTGGGCAAATCAAATTCAGTATTACCTGAATTATCATAATGCCTAACATTACTCGACTCAATTTTATAAACAAGTTCCCCTGATAAGTCGTAAATATCTGTTAACATGTCATCACTTTGATAAATCGGTTTATCTGATGCATCTTGAGTAGATTGGCTTACTGCCCCATCTCCTTTTTGATAATTATAATAAACACCGATAACAACAATGAGCAGTAAAAAACAGATTAGATTTTTTTTATTCATAACATACGTTATTCACATTAATTAGAAATTATTATTTCGAATGTCCAAAATTTTAATTATTTTACTTTATTTTTTATTAAATTAATATCGAACATTAAAAGAAGTTAAGTCGTTTTGTGGCAATAATTCACAAATATTTATATGTGAAATACGCGACGAGGCAGGACCACCATTTTCAATCCATTTTGTTAATTTGGCTATTTGTAAGTCGTCACCTTGAGCAATAATTTCAACATCACCATTTTCTAAATTGCGAACATAGCCAACTAATCCCAGCTTTTGGGCTTGCTGATAAGTAAAAAAACGAAATCCAACGCCTTGCACTCGACCACTCACATTTATTTTAACTTTCTTAATCATCCTACAACCCCGCTATTACTAACTCAAACATAGTTATCGTAATGATGAATAGGATTATTCAGATTGTAAGCAGTGAATAATCATTCACCATCATCAGTCACTAACTTATCCAAAACATGGGCACCATTCTACTCATAAATACCACACTAGTAAGTGTAATATAAGTTACTATAAAGTTGTTATTATTCGATTTTATTTATTTTGTTTTTTTAATAGAATAACCATTAAAATTAATAATAGATTATAAAAACAATGGAAATAAAAAATGGTATTGAACAATAAAAAAAGCCTGTTCTTATTTTGGCTATTATCAATATTAAGCTACTATACACTTTGTTCATGTACTTTTGCCAATGTTGATATTGATAAACAAAAAATTGGCAAGGTCGTCGATGAATTTAATGGAGTGAAAGTCTATTATAATGGTAGCATCTATAACGTGAGTGGAAGAAATGTCGCGAAAGACGGCTATAACTTAGGCCAAAAATATCAATGTGTTGAGTTTATTAAACGCTATTATTATCAGCGTTTTAATCATAAAATGCCAAATAGCTATGGCCATGCTAAAGATTTTTTTGACCCATCAATTGCTGATGGAAAGATCAATCGCCAACGCAATTTACTACAATTTCATAATGGATCACCCACAAAACCACAAGTTGATGATATTATTGTTCTTAATTGGTCTAGCTATGGGCATGTTGCTATTATCAGTAAAGTAACTGACACCGAAATTGAAATTGTGCAACAAAATCCAGGACCCAATGCTAGCAGTCGAGCAACGTTTCCTTTAATTTTTAAAAATGGAATATGGACAATAGAGATTGCTGGCGCTTTAGGTTATTTGCGTAAAAATAAATAATCGTCCGAATAAATCAAATTATAAAAAAGCGACATATTTATTTACAACCAAAAGAACAATCCAGAGCTTTAATAAATACTAATCAACAAACCATTCATTCTACTACTTGGATACTATTTTTATTGTCTCTAAAATATTTTTCAGTTTAGCTGTTTTTTTATATCGTGTTTATTTTGTAAAAAAGTTTCAGAAAAGGTAGTGTTTAAGTATAAAAAAGAGATAAAAAAGGGCAAAACCACAATAATTTCTTCTTTTAAGTGTATTAACGGTATAATAAATCGTGTTACGACTGGATTTTAACTGTTACAGTTACCAGTTTTTAAATCAATATGCTTTGTAATTAATGGACTGTATTTTGATATTATTAATAGATAATTATGATTCTTTTACATTTAATATTAACGATTATTTATGCCAAGTTGGCGCAGAAGTTAAAGTCATCAAAAACGACGAACTGACAATGGAACAAGTAAAAGAACTCGCCTTTTCTAAAATTATCATTTCCCCTGGCCCAGGGGCACCAATTAATGCAGGAATATCACTTGCTATTATTGCCGAATTTGCTCATATTTGCCCGATATTGGGAATTTGTTTAGGACATCAAGCCATTGCACAATATTATGGTTACCGCATTGCCAAAGCACCAACACCGATGCACGGTAAAGTTGATGAAATAACACATGATGGTCAGGGGATATTTAAAGGAATCAAAAACCCGCTTTCAGTGGTTCGCTATCACTCATTAATTGCATGTGATAATTTTTCACAAAAAAATTCTCACCTAATTGTAACTGCTCGAAACAATCAAGGATTGATTATGGGATTACGTCATAAAACGTTACCCATTGAGTCAGTTCAATTCCACCCTGAAGCGATAAAAACCGAATCAGGCTTACAAATGATTAATAATTTTGTCCATGAGCAATCTTAATATGAAAATTTATATAGATTTTGAAGGTCAGCATAAATATTTTTGCAATCCTATCGCCATTTTAAGATCGAATGATTACTCAACAATTAAACAGCAATTCGATTTAATCGAAAAATTTACGCAACAAGGTTTTTACGCGGTTGGATATCTCGCTTATGAAAGCGCAACGGGGTTAAATAGCGAAAATAAAACAAAACCTAATGATGAGGTCCATCAAGGTTTGCCACTATTGTTATTTGGTATTTTTGATCATTATTCTATCGTTGAACAAGTAGAACTAAATGATTATACACCGCCAAGCTTTGATTTAATAAGCGATGCATCAAGAGATGAATATAATCAAAAAATTGACTTTATTCGATCACAAATTGAATCAGGCAATACTTATCAAACCAACTATACTATCCAATTTACCGCACCATTTAATGAAAGCGCTATTGATTATTACCACTTTCTACAAAAAAACAATCAGGCAGATTATTGTGCTTATCTTGAGTTTGACGATTATCATATTTTATCGATTTCACCCGAATTATTCTTTAAGTTAGACAATAACATTATTACGACAAAACCAATGAAAGGAACAACCGCACGCGGCTTAAATAATCAACAAGATAAACGACAATTAGAGTTGTTATTTTCTGAAAAAAATCAAGCTGAAAACATGATGATTGTTGATTTGTTGCGTAATGATTTAAGTCGCATTGCAAAACCGGGAACAGTAACGGTGCCTAAATTATTTTCAGCGGAAAAATATCCAACCGTTTGGCAATTGACGTCAACGATTCAAGCTGAAATGAAGGAAAATGTAAGTTTATATCAAATTTTTCAAGCCCTATTCCCTTGTGGCTCAATTACCGGTGCCCCAAAAACCAGTACTATGCAAATTATCGTAGATATTGAAAACTCACCACGGGGTGTTTACTGTGGAACAATTGGTTATATTGAGCCCTATATGAATAAAGCTATATTTAATATCCCAATTCGTACATTAACCATACACAATCAACAGATGCGCTATGGTGTTGGTGGTGGGATCACTTGGGATTCAACATCTCAAGACGAATATAGTGAGATCTTAGCGAAAACAGCCATTTTGAATCGCACTATTTCTACCCCAAAATATATTATTGAATCATTGTTGCTTGAAAAAGGGCAATTTTTATTATTAGATGAACATTTAAGCAGACTTGCTCAATCAGCTAATTATTTTGATTTTAACTGTGACATTCATGCAATTAAGATGCAACTCATTAAGTTAGCAAATTCCATGCCTAACAACCTTTATAAAGTGAGAATCTTACAGCAAAAAGATGGGGACTATACCATTAGCCAAGAAATAATTAATAACCCAATGAAAATTAATGAAATTCATCTGGCAACACAATGTGTTAATACTCAAAATGTGTATTTATATCATAAAACTTCCAATCGTGAGCACTTCCCTGATTTAACTGTAGGAAAAGAATATATTAATTTTAATCAACACAATGAGATTACTGAATTTGT
This sequence comes from Gilliamella sp. X-60, assembly GCF_057063585.1. NCBI lineage: Bacteria > Pseudomonadati > Pseudomonadota > Gammaproteobacteria > Orbales > Orbaceae > Gilliamella > Gilliamella sp. X-60. The sequence goes on from NZ_JBXSQJ010000003.1 coordinate 180,700, forward strand.
TAATGGTAATCTCGCGTTACTGATTAATGATCAATGGGTGACACCTAAAAAAGAATCAGGATTATTAGCCGGCACTATGCGGCAATTTTATTTGGATCACAATCAATTGTTAGAAAAAACGATTTTAAAAGATGATCTGGTAAATGCTGATAAAATCGCTTTTATCAATAGTGTTCGCAAATGGGTGGAAATCGATGATAAAGTCTTTAGTCAATTCAAATTGTCACTAAGATCTATTGCCATTTAAGTTTAGACATTCCGTCAGCACGCTGACAGAATATCAGTGTAACACTAATGTTTTATTGAGTTTGCAAAGTCTAGTTCTTCATCTTGCCATCCTTTCGATAGCGCTTTAACTAAAGCATCATAGCCATTGGTTGCTAAAGGAATATGGCGCTCAAATGGTTTGCTTTCAATATTATTTTTACGGTCAGTAACAACCCATCGGCCTTTAATTATCGCATCCCCCGTATAACTGCCATGAAAGCTATCTATAAATAATTTTACCGTTAGTGTTGGTGTTGTAATTGACTTACTGGATACTAAATAATTAGGTAACATAGCCGTTAAATCCTGCGTTAATCGGTCTTGAAGCTGCTGAGATAACGTTGATACCCATAAATGGTTGATTGCTGTTTCATATTTAATATTATCAGTTTGTAATACAATACCCGGTTTATTTAAAAAACTCGCCACATCAACTGACTCAATCCAAATAAATTGATTCGTGGTTTTCATATTTTGCGATACAGGAATCTGTGAATTGCTAGTGAGTTGAAAATAACTTTTACTCGGGATGCTAGCTGAGCAACCCACTAATATAGCAAATAATGGCATAAATACGACTATAAGCAGTTTTTTATATATTCTGTTCATTATTTTTTACCTTTTGCTTGAGGTTCTTGATCTTTTTTCGCTGGCGCAGAAAAAATCAATGCATTACTTTTATCATTAAGCGTATTGAGTAATGGAGTGAGTTCGTCCATCATTTGTTGCACTTTTTGTAAACTCTCTTTCATTTGATTGTTGAGCTCAGAACCCGGTTGTAAGCCTTTCATTGTTTCATTTAATGAACGTAATGTCTTTTGCAGATCTTTTGGCATATTTTGCATTTCCTTACTCGCCATAATCTGATTTAATGATTTCATTAATCGTTCGCTTGAAGCTAATGATTGGTTGAACTGTGATAAGGTATTGTTAAGTGGTAAATTATTAAAGTTATCAAGTAACTGCATAATTTTTGCTTGAATTTGCGCAATTCCTGTCGAAGTTGCCTCAATAGTGTTGTAACCAAACTGTTTCGCTAGTTTAGGATCATATTGATTTTTTAAGTCAGGATAAAAATCAAGATCTATATATAGTGCACCTGTGAACATGTTCAAGGTTTTTAACGAAGCTCTTAATCCATTTTTTTGCTCTTTCATAATTAATGCGGCAATGTCGATCTTTTCATCAACCAGTTCAGATAAACGATCGGGTTCAATCCTGATTAATATCGGCACTTTTTTATTTAAAATTGACGATTTTTCTAGCATTTCAGCAGTGTAAAATGGCACTTTAGATACTGTGCCTAGCCTAATACCATGATATTCAACGGGCACACCTTCGGTTAATCCAGATATTGAGTCAGAGAGCATAATAAGAAACTCTTTATATTCGGTATACTGCGAGTCTTGGATAGATTTTTTATCTTCATATAGTTTATAAACTGCATTTTGTTCAGCAGGTGCACCTAATTTGGAACCTTCAGGTAAATCAAAACTAATCCCTCCAGACATTAACACATCTAAAGAAGGTACATCGAGACTAGCCCCCCGAGATGATAGTGTTAAATTGATCCCTCCTTCTTTCCAAAAACGAACATTTTGTGTTACTAGTACATCATAAGGTTTAGTTATAAAAATTTGATATTTCATTTTACGTGATTCAACATCAAATTCTGAAGTCTCAACATTACCTACACGATAGCCATGAAACATGATAGAAGCACCACGAGGAATCACACCATTTTGCTCACTTTCTAAATTTAGGCGAATTCCTTTAATGCTTGGATCAGACAAGGGTGGAGCATCCGAAAGCACGAACGGTTTATGTTGAAAACTATGTGTATCGTTTCCAGCAGCTAATTCTATATAAACACCCGATAAAATAGTCCCTAACCCAGTCACCCCATCACGGCCAATTTCAGGCTTAACAACCCAAAAAATCGAGTCATTTTTTAGTAACGGATCCATATCATTATAAATACGACCTTTTATTACCACTTGTTTGTAGTCATCAGATAAAGTCACTTCGTCAACTATACCTACATCAACGCTGCGGTTTTTAATTACTGTTTTTCCAGCAATAATGCCACTTGCGTCTTTTGCAAGTAATGTGAACGAGGTGCCTCTATCGGCAAAATGAGCATAGATTATCCAAAGCCCCACAATTGCAGTCACAATGGGAATAATCCATATAGCTGAAATAGCTCTAATTCTAATTATTTTTGCTAATTTACTTGATGTTGCCATATTGTTCCTATTAATCTATTTTCTTTTTTGCCGACGATCCCAAATTAACCGAGGATCAAATTTTTGTGATGCAATCATCGTGATAATAACGACAGTTGCAAAAAATGTAACACCAATATCTGGGTAAACGCCCATCATTTGCTGATTTCTAACCAAAGAACAAATAACAGCAACCACAAATATATCAATCATTGACCATTTACCAATAAACTCAACTGCAGTGTACAATTTTTTCATTTTTAAGCAATTATGTTTATTTTTTCGTTTTACTGCTAGTGCAAAATAACAAAGCCAACTGAGTGAAATGATCTTTAAGATTGGAATAACAACACTCGCAATAAAAATGACAAGTGCAACAGGTATATCACCGGCCTGCCACATATAAATGACACCATCCATAATAGTCGATGTTGATGACGATCCGAAAACAACGGTTATCATAATTCCAAATAAATTAGCGGGAATGTAAAGAATTAATGAAGTAACCAATAAGGCCAGAGTCCATTGTATTTTATCAAGATCTCTGATTTTGCTTTTTTGTTTACACCTTGGACATTTTACATAATGCACTGGCAATATAGCCTGACAGCATTTGCAAAGTTTTAAATTTTGACACATGCCTGTTTTACCGACTTTTAGTGTATCGGTAGCAAAATTACTACGATGAATTTCATTCCAGATTGTTTCTGGTGAAAAAATCACTAAAGATTTTATATAAAAAAAGACAAATAGACAGAACGCCCAAAATGTGCCAGTCACACCAATACTGCCATAACTCATTAATTTAACAAAACTCACCAAAATCCCTGTAAGAAATATTTCGGGCATACACCAATGCTGAAACTTTTCATAAACAATAAGCAGATCTCGTTTACGGTACTTTGTTAATCGCAGTTTAGAACAGAGCAAAACGATAATTGATAAATTTAATATAGGAAAAAACAAAACAAATAAGATAAAAAGCGCTGAAATATAGCTATATTTATCAAAAAAAAGGGTTTTAGGGATATCTATTACGCTAATACCAATAAAATTGCCTACAATACGAATATCAATAAAGATAAAGCCACAGGCTACAAGAATCATAATTAATGAACAAACTGCATACATAGCAGCGCTAAATTTCATATTGTTATTATTTTTAGCTAACGTTGTATTACAACGCGGGCAAACAGCTTTATGCCCTATGGTTATATTAGATAATTCTATGACCAAATCACAGTGTGAGCATAAAACATAATGTTGTTTATCAATGGCCATTATTTTCCTTTATTTGTTACATATTTTATATCTGTAAAAATATTTCAGATTAGCATAACGTTTAAGAATAAAAACTGTTGAATTATTTCAAACAATTGCTTAAGAAATCACTATTTCAATAAATAAAAATTGGTCAAACCTTCTTCACAGCTAATCATATCAAATGACAATTTTTTATGAAAGCATTACTAAATTAAATTAGTAAAATTTGATTATGATCAGATTTTTTTATAACAATCTAACTCAAATGCATGACGACTTTTATATGTACTTAAACTATCATCATTAGTCTAAAAGCCATTAAATATTATAATTATAATAATTAACAAAATAATCCAATAAAGTTAATCTTGAATATCATTATTTCATCACCATCTGTTAGTTTCAATTATTATACTAAATGGATTATTTATAAGAAATTGTGAAGAAGTTCCCATAATTAACTAAATAATTTTTCTGTATAAAAAAAACTTGATACTGTATAACAATACAGTATAATGTATATCCATATCCTAACTCATTGGAATTTTATAATATGAACGAAAACAAACAACGCGCACTTTCAGCTGCATTAAGTCAAATAGAAAAACAATTTGGTAAAGGTTCAATTATGCGTTTAGGCGATACCCAAACGTTAGATGTGGATGCGGTATCTACTGGTTCTTTAGGGCTAGATATTGCATTAGGTATCGGCGGCTTACCAATGGGCAGAATCGTTGAAATTTTTGGACCAGAATCATCAGGTAAAACTACACTTACTTTATCTGTTATCGCGCAAGCACAAAAAGAAGGTAAAACTTGCGCATTTATTGATGCTGAACATGCACTTGATCCAATTTATGCTGCAAAATTAGGCGTGCAAGTCGATGATTTATTAATTTCTCAACCCGATACAGGAGAACAAGCGCTTGAAATTTGTGATGCCTTAGTTCGCTCTGGTGCAGTTGATGTTATTATTGTCGACTCGGTTGCTGCTTTAACACCAAAAGCAGAAATTGAAGGTGAAATGGGCGATTCACATATGGGATTACAAGCCCGTTTAATGTCACAAGCATTACGTAAGCTTACCGCAAATATCAAAAATGCAAATTGCTTAGTTGTATTTATTAACCAAATTCGAATGAAGATTGGTGTTATGTTTGGTAATCCCGAAACAACAACCGGTGGTAATGCACTTAAATTCTATGCATCAGTACGTTTAGACATTCGCCGTACAGGCTCAGTAAAGGAAGGCGAAGATGTTATTGGTAGTGATACACGTGTAAAAGTAGTTAAAAATAAAGTTGCAGCACCTTTTAGACAAGCCGAATTTCAAATTCTTTATGGTTGCGGTATTTCTAAAGAGGGTGAATTAATTGACTTAGGAGTTAAACATAAATTAGTCGATAAAGCTGGCGCATGGTATAGCTACAATGGCGAAAAAGTGGGGCAAGGTAAAGCTAACTCAATTAAGTTTTTACAGGAACGTCCAGAAATCGCTAAAGAACTTGAAACTAAACTACGTGATTTATTACTTAATAGCCCAGCAGTTTTTACGGCTGATGACGAAAATATTTCATCTGAGGATGAAAGCATTGAATAATGAGAAAAAACTCAATAAATTAATCCTAAATAAAGCTGTGCAGTTACTTGCACAGCGCGATCACTCTTCGTATGAGCTAAGCCAAAAAATAACATTTTTTTTTGCAAAGAAACAACAGAGTACAGATGAAGAATCTCAAAGCCAATTAGCCAAACTAAAAATTGAAATACAAGATGTTATTGAGTATTGTATTAATAAAAATTGGATTAATGATGAGCAATATATTGAAAAATATATTGTTATGCGCGCAAATAAAGGCTACGGAAAATATAAAATTGCAATGGAACTTAAACAACGCGGTTTATCCGTTGATTTAAGTCGACAGCTATTGCAAATGGCTAATATCAACTGGGAAGATCTTGCGCATCAGCAATTACTAAAAAAGCTAAAACAAATTAACCATAAAAATAATAATAAAAAACAAAAGTGTATGCAATTTTTAATATCACGAGGTTATACACAAGATGATATTAAAGCTGTACAAGATTTATTGACTTAAATAATTATAATATTTAGAATATAATATATACAATTTAGAAAAAACAATTACAAATAAAGCTCACTAATTCTTTTTTATTTTTTCCTTAATTTACTTGTAATATTAACTAGATCCGCATCAATAGAAGAATATTTACTTTTCAACTTTAGCTGTAGCGGGTATATTACTATGTTTGAAAATCTATCGTTTTATATGGAAGCATAAATGAAAAGTACTGCAGAAATTCGTCAAAGTTTTCTTGACTTTTTCCGTGGCAAAGGACATGAAGTTGTCACAAGTAGTTCCCTTGTTCCACACAATGATCCAACACTGTTATTTACTAATGCCGGAATGAATCAATTTAAAGATGTATTTCTTGGTATTGATAAGCGTTCTTATAGTAGAGCAACGACATCACAACGTTGCGTGCGTGCTGGTGGTAAACATAATGATTTAGATAATGTTGGCTACACAGCCCGACATCATACTTTTTTTGAAATGTTAGGAAATTTTAGTTTCGGCGACTATTTTAAGCATGATGCAATACATTTTGCATGGGAATTATTGACCAGTAAAGAATGGTTTAATCTCCCAAAAGATAGGTTAACCGTCACCGTTTATGAGACAGATGACGAAGCCTATGCAATCTGGGAAAAAGAGATCGGTATACCTAAAGAACGCATAATTCGTATTGGTGATAATAAAGGTGCCCCATATGCTTCTGATAACTTTTGGCAGATGGGCGATACTGGTCCTTGCGGTCCTTGTACCGAAATTTTTTATGATCATGGTGATCATATTTGGGGCGGACCTCCTGGTAGCGCTGAAGAAGATGGTGACCGGTTTATCGAAATTTGGAACATTGTCTTTATGCAATTTAATCGCCATCCTGACGGCACAATGGAGCCATTACCTAAACCGTCTGTCGATACCGGTATGGGGCTAGAACGTATTGCGGCCGTATTACAACATGTCAACTCTAATTATGAAATAGATCTGTTCAAAAAATTAATTAATGATGCAGCCAATGTTATTCAAACTAAAGATTTAGAAAGTAAATCTTTGCGCGTTATTGCTGACCATATTCGTTCTTGTGCTTTTCTAATTTCGGATGGGGTATTACCTTCAAATGAAGGTCGAGGTTATGTATTACGCCGAATTATTCGACGTGCTGTGCGCCATGGGCATATGCTTGGTGCAAAAGATATTTTCTTCTATAAGCTTGTTAAACCATTAATTGATGTGATGGGGAGCGCAGCGGTTGAACTAGAAACTAATCAAAAATTAGTCGAAGACGCACTCAAAATTGAAGAAGAACAATTTTTAAAGACCTTGGAACGCGGGTTATTTTTACTCGATCAAGAATTAGCTAAACTAACAGGTGAAGTATTGCCTGGCGATATTGCATTTAAACTTTATGATACTTACGGCTTCCCGCTAGATCTAACCGCTGATGTATGTCGTGAAAAAAATATTAGTATTGATGAAGCTGGCTTTAATCAATGTATGGAAGAACAAAGAAAACGAGCCCGCGAATCAAGCTCATTTAATGTCGATTATAGCAATGTTATTAAACTTGATGATAAAACTGAGTTTTTAGGCTATCAAGAAACAGAATCCTCAGGAAAAGTTATTGCTATATTTAAAAATGGACAGAAAGTTGAAAGTATTAGCGCTGGTGATGAAGCTATCGTCATTTTAGATAAAACACCATTTTATGGAGAGTCAGGTGGTCAAATTGGTGATAAAGGCTTATTAACAGCAGCGAATCTTGAATTTAGCATTTTTGATACCCAAAAATATGGTAAAAGCATTGGTCATTTAGGAAAAATCATTAAAGGTTCTTTAAAAATTGGCGATAATATCACTGCAGCTATTGATGTAGAGCTACGAGAACGTATTCGTCGTAATCATTCTGCTACACATTTATTACAAGCCGCCTTGCAACGTGTTTTAGGTAACCATGTTCATCAAAAAGGGTCTTTAGTTAATGACAGCTATTTGCGTTTTGACTTTTCACATAATCAAGCCATTACGTCAGAACAAATTATTGAAATAGAGAACTTGGTTAATCAACAAATTCGTCGCAATTTACCTGTAGATATTGAGTTAATGTCAATTGATAAGGCAAAAAATAAAGGTGCAATGGCTTTATTTGGTGAAAAATATGAAGATATTGTTAGAGTTTTAACAATGGGTGATTTTTCAATTGAACTTTGTGGTGGTACTCACGTAGATAGAACTGGTGATATTGGTTTATTTAAAATAATATCTGAATCAAGTATAGCCTCTGGTGTTCGCCGTATTGAAGCAACGTCAGGGCAAAATGCAATGGATTTGATACACCATGAGTCCAATTTATTAGCTCAAATTGGACAAGCTGTTAAAAGTGACAAATCCGCGGTTTTAGCACGTATTGAGCAATTGCTTGATCAAACTAAGCTACTTGAGAGAACAATTGAGCAATTAAAAGCGCAGAAAGCGACTCAGGAGAGTGCTCAATTGCTTAATCAATGTGAAAAAATCAATAATAAAAATTTACTCATCGCTAAACTTGATAACGTCGAAGCAAAAGTACTGCGTACGATGATTGATGATCTTAAAAATCAATTAAAAACAGGCGTCATCATTTTAGCTGCCGTTAATGATAGTAAAATCAATTTAGCAGCTGGTGTTACTAATGATTTAGTCAGTATTATCAAGGCTGGGGAATTAGTTTCGCAGTTAGCACTAAAAGTAGGTGGTAAAGGTGGTGGGCGACCTGATTTCGCTCAAGCAGGTGGAATGGATCTCTCGGCGTTACCAGAAGCGTTATCTTCTGTGAAAAAAGAAATCAGTAATAAATTACAAGCAAGTTAGCCAGATTTACTCAAATATTTTTAATTAAATATTAGAGTTTTTCTGTAAAATTCCGTCTTTCTATCTTACTGATGGGGGCTGACGAAGCTATATCTTAAAAATTGTTTGGATATATACTTAACTGATATTAGGAGATCTAATGTTAATTTTAACTAGGAGAGTAGGTGAAACACTAATTATTGGTGACGATGTAGTCATTACCATTTTAGGTGTCAAAGGTAATCAAGTCAGAATTGGTATCAATGCCCCTAAAGAAGTTTCGATTCATAGGGAAGAGATATATAATAAAATTCATCAACACCAAGATGTAAACGATGGATCATCTGACCTTACAGAGTAATATTGGGTAGTAAATAAACAACTAGCACGCGTAAGCAAAAAAATGTTTGACTTATTTTTTGTAAACCGTAATATGTGCGCCACACATTATGATTTTGTTGTTAAAGCAGAGTCATAATGTTTTGGTGAGATGGCCGAGAGGCTGAAGGCGCTCCCCTGCTAAGGGAGTATGCGGTCAAAAGCTGCATCGAGGGTTCGAATCCCTCTCTCACCGCCATTTAAAAAATTAAAATATGCATCCGTAGCTCAGCTGGATAGAGTACCCGGCTACGAACCGGGCGGTCAGGGGTTCGAATCCCTTCGGATGCACCATTTTAATAAATTCAAAACGCATCCGTAGCTCAGCTGGATAGAGTACCCGGCTACGAACCGGGCGGTCAGGGGTTCGAATCCCTTCGGATGCACCACTTTTTTAACGAACTTACACGCATCCGTAGCTCAGCTGGATAGAGCACTCGGCTTCGAACCGAGCGGTCAGGGGTTCGAATCCCTTCGGGTGCGCCATTTAGGTTGAATCCCGATATAATTCTAGTATACTAAGCTTACAAAATTTAATATCAATAAATCAATCTACTTTTTGATTTATATGTTCTGTTATCTATATTAGAATAACAACAAAGTAGAAAGATATTCCCTAATTAATAATGGACATTATGTATGTTAGACCCAAATTTACTCCGAAATGAATTGGATCTTGTCGCTAATAAATTAGCACGTCGTGGATTTAAATTAGATGTTGATGCTATTCGTCATCTAGAAGAAAAGCGCAAAATATTACAAGTTGAAACTGAGAACTTACAAGCTGAGCGTAACGCTCGCTCAAAAGCTATTGGTCAAGCAAAAGCTCGCGGTGAAGATATCACAGCTGTTCGTGAAGAAGTTAACAAACTAGGTGAAAAACTTAATAGAGCAAAAACAGAGCTTGATATATTACTCAATCAAATTAAAGATATTGCCTCTACTATCCCGAATATTCCTGATGAATCTGTCCCTGATGGTAAAGATGAAAGCGATAATATCGAAATATCACGTTTTGGTACACCAAGGACATTTGATTTTCCTGTTCAAGATCACGTTGCATTAGGTGAACGTTTTGGTGGGCTTGATTTTGCAGCTGGCGTAAAACTAACAGGTGCTCGTTTTGTGGTCATGAAATCACAAATAGCACGCTTACATCGCTCTATCACCCAATTTATGTTAGATTTACACACCGAACAACACGGCTATGCCGAAATTTATGTACCGTATCTTGTAAATCAAGCAACACTTTTTGGTACAGGACAATTACCTAAATTTGCAGGTGATTTATTTCATACTAAACCACTAGATGAAGAAGCAGACAGCAGCAATTATGCGTTAATTCCAACCGCTGAAGTGCCAGTCACTAACCTTGTACGCGATGAAATTCTTGATGAAAGTGTATTACCATTAAAAATGACAGCACATACTCCTTGCTTCCGTTCAGAGGCGGGATCTTATGGAAAAGACACTCGCGGCTTAATTCGTATGCATCAATTTGATAAAGTAGAATTGGTTCAAATTGTTAAGCCTGAAGAGTCTATGAAAGCGCTAGAGGAACTAACTGCTCACGCAGAAAAAGTACTACAATTACTTGAACTGCCATATCGAAAAATTATACTGTGCACTGGTGATATGGGCTTTGGTTCATGTAAAACTTATGATCTGGAAGTATGGGTACCGGCTCAAAATACCTATCGTGAGATATCTTCTTGTTCAAATATGTGGGATTTCCAAGCTCGACGTATGCAAGCTCGTTATCGTAATAAAGCTGACAATAAAACCTATTTAGTACATACGCTAAATGGTTCTGGATTAGCAGTTGGTCGAACGCTGGTTGCCATTATGGAAAACTATCAACAAGCAGATGGCACAATTAAAATTCCATCTGTTTTAGTTCCTTATATGAATGGCGTTGAGTTTATCGGATAAGATAACTACATATCACATAGACAATAGCGCTAATAATTAGCGCTATTTTTTTATTAATTAAGGTAGGTGGAGAAATGATAAAAGGAGTTATGCTTTCAATAATGGCATCATGTTTATTTGGGCTACTTTATTACTATCCTGTTTTATTAAATCCCTTATCTGTTGTTGATATTTTTTGTTGGCGATTATTAACATCCTTTCCTGCAATAGTTGTATTGATCATTGCTGGAAAACAGTGGCCAGCCATAACTGCACTATTTAGCCGAATAAAACAACAACCTCTTCTTTTACTGGGGTTATTATTCTCTTCGGCTTTACTCACAATACAGATGATGATTTTTATCTGGGCGCCACTTAATGGACATGGACTATCCGCCTCACTAGGTTATTTTTTATTACCATTAGCAATGGTGATTTCTGGACAGATCGTTTATAAAGAAAAACTTAGTTTTTTACAAAAAATTGCGGTTGGACTCGCTGTATTAGGCGTTGCTATTGAAATCTACATTACTGGAGCATTTTCATGGGAAACAGCTGTTATTGCCTTGGGGTACCCAATATACTTTATAGTAAGGCGCAAATTGCAAATAGATGGCATTTCTGGCACGTTTTCTGATTTTTTGTTTATCTTCCTAGGGTGCCTTATATATTGTGCTTTAAACTATCGTTTAGACAAAATAATCAGTGATCTTTCTCATTTCCATATTTATATCCCTATGTTAGGTATCATCACTGCGGTTGCTTTTGCAATGTATTTCGTTGCTAGTCGTTTATTGCCCATGGGATTATTTGGCTTAATGGGATACATGGAACCCGTACTACTAACACTTATTTCAATAGTATTTTTACATGAAACAGTCTCATTAAAGCACATTGTGTCATATGGATTTATTTGGCTATCAGTTTGTATTCTAGCTTTGGAAGGTGGGATTTTTGTTATGCGAGCAATAAAACGTAAAAGAATTTAGTGGATACTAAAAAGGCACAATTCATTGTGCCTTTTGTCGACCTCTTATCTATTATTTACTAAAAGTGACATAATGACCATAACTTTCTATGATGTCTTTGATCCTATCAAGCGTTTCTCTTAGTGGCGCTTCAACCCCTTCCAACTTATATTCATCGCCAAGTGTATCCCATTTATATGCCCCCATTTTATGGTAAGCAAGTAATTCTACACGCTCAATATTGTCCATCCCGTGAATAAATTGACCAAGCAAATGCGCTGAATTATCATCATCGGTCCATCCGGGAACAACTACATAGCGTATCCAAGTTCGTTTATTGATTTTTTGTAAATATTTGGCAAACTCAAGAACCCGTTTATTAGGGACACCGACTAATTTTTGATGAATATCATCATTGACTTGTTTTAAATCAAGCATAACTAAATCAGTGACATCTAAAAGTTCATCAACAACATGATCGAGCTGTCTTGCATAACCATTTGTATCTAAACATGTGCTGATCCCCTCTTGATGACAGGCTTTAAACCATTCTGTAACAAATTCAGCTTGTAACGTTGCTTCACCACCAGAAGCCGTTACCCCACCACCATTTGGCATAATAAAACTTTTATAAGAAATAATTTCTTTCATCAGTTCTTCAACTGTGACTTCTTTTCCTGCTTTTAAATCCCAAGTATCACGATTATGGCAATACAAGCAACGCATTAAACAACCTTGAAAAAAGACAATAAAACGGATTCCTGGACCATCAACAGTGCCAAAGGATTCAAAAGAGTGAATGCGACCTTTAATAGGCGATTTTGTTGTCATAATAATATTTTGTTGTTCCATAGATAATCTCTAATCATTGCTCATATTACTTTTAATAATTTTAGCGCCGATAGCATTTGGCTTACACCAATTATATTAATCGACGATAATTATATTTTGTTTAATTATACCGAATAAATACCAACAATATTCAATTATTATCATCATATTGATATTTAATTAAAGTTGTCACCAATATTCTTTATTCTTTCAAACTAGATAAAAAAATAGCGCCCTTAAGGACGCTATTTCGATTAGTTAATCAATTAACTCAACTACATTGCTTGAGTAAATGTACGATTGATTACGTCATTTTGTTGTTCTTTAGTTAATGAGTTGAAGCGTACTGCATATCCAGAAACACGAATGGTTAATTGTGGATATTTTTCAGGGTGCTCCATTGCATCTAATAATGTATCACGATTTAGGACATTAACATTCAGATGTTGACCACCTTCAATTGTTGCTTCGTGATGGAAGTAACCGTCCATTAGGCCAGCTAAATTGCGTTTACGCACATCATCATCTTTACCTAATGCATTTGGAACGATAGAGAAAGTATAAGAAATACCGTCTTTAGCATAAGCAAATGGTAATTTAGCAACAGAGGTTAATGAAGCCACCGCACCTTTTTGATCACGTCCATGCATTGGGTTAGCACCTGGGCCAAATGGTGCACCAGCACGACGACCATCTGGAGTATTACCCGTTTTCTTACCATAAACAACGTTTGAAGTAATAGTTAATACTGACTGAGTAGGGATTGCATTACGATAAGTTTTAAGTTTTTGAATTTTCTTCATGAAACGTTCAACTAAATCAACAGCAATATCATCGACTCGTGGATCATTGTTACCGAATTGTGGATATTCACCTTCAATTTCAAAGTCAGTCGCTAAACCATCTTCATCACGGATAGTTTTTACTTTTGCATATTTAATTGCAGAAAGTGAGTCAGCAGCAACAGAAAGACCGGCAATACCACATGCCATAGTACGAATAACATCACGGTCGTGAAGCGCCATTAATGATGCTTCATAGCTGTATTTATCGTGCATGTAGTGAATAGCATTTAATGCTGTTACATATTGTTTTGCTAACCAATCCATAAAGTGGTCTAAACGAGCAAACACTGTATCGAAATCTAAATACTCATCAGTGATTGGGGCTTCTTTAGGACCAACTTGCATTTTTAATTTTTCATCCACACCGCCGTTGATTGCGTATAGAAGTGTTTTAGCAAGGTTTGCACGCGCACCAAAGAATTGCATTTGTTTACCCACAATCATTGGACTTACACAACATGCAATAGCATAGTCATCATTGTTAAAATCAGGACGCATTAAATCATCATTTTCATATTGTAATGATGAAGTATCAATTGATACTTTTGATGCGAACTCTTTAAATCCACTTGGTAATTTTTCAGACCAAAGGATAGTCATATTAGGTTCTGGTGATGGACCCATTGTATATAAAGTATTTAAGAAACGGAAAGAAGTCTTAGTAACTAAAGTACGACCATCAACTCCCATACCTGCGATAGATTCAGTTGCCCAAATTGGATCGCCAGAGAATAATTCATCATATTCAGGAGTACGTAAGAAACGAACCATACGTAATTTCATAACGAAATGGTCAACAATTTCTTGCGCATCTTTTTCAGTAATTAATCCAGCTTCAAGGTCACGTTGGAAGTAAATATCAAAGAAAGTCGACGTACGACCTAATGACATTGCTGCACCATTTTGTGATTTAACCGCAGCTAAATAACCGAAGTAAGTCCATTGCACTGCTTCTTGTGCTGTTTTAGCTGGTGCTGAAATATCGTAACCATATTTAGCGGCCATTTCTTTAATTTGACCAAGCGCACGATGTTGTTCTGCGATTTCTTCACGACGTTGCATAGTCATTGCTAAATCAACACCGTTTTCGAAATCTGCTTGTAATGAATTGAATTGTGCAAATTTATCTTGCATTAAGTAGTCAATACCATAAAGTGCAACACGACGGTAATCACCAATAATACGACCACGACCATAAGCATCAGGAAGACCAGTAATAACACCTGATTTACGACAACGAAGAATATCTGGTGTATAAATATCAAAAACACCTTGGTTATGTGTTTTACGGTATTCTGTGAAGATTTTTTTAACTAAAGGATCAAGAGTTCTGTTATAAGCTTTACAAGAATTCTCGATCATTTTGATACCACCAAACGGAATAATTGCACGTTTTAGCGGTTTTTCAGTTTGTAAACCAACAATTTTTTCTAAATCTTTTTCAATATAACCTGCATCATGAGCAGTAATTGTCGAAATAACACTAGTATCAAAATCCACAGGGGCATGGGTAGCATTTTCAATTTTAATGCCTTCCATTACTTTATCCCATAACTTAGTTGTCGCTTCAGTTGCGCCAGCTAAGAAAGACTCATCGCCCTCATATGGCGTGTAGTTATTTTGAATAAAATCGCGGACATTAACATTATTTTGCCAATCACCATCTTTAAAGCCTTTCCAAGCAACTGCTTGTACTTCGTTTAAATTACTCATAGTTTTTCACCTCAGGTTTACAAAAATATCTATTTATCCCCATAGATATGAGGGTAAATATTATAAAATCAATGTGGCTTACGTAAATATAAAGCCCAATAAGGTAGCGCCACAGCTAAACCACCTAAAATATTCCCTATTGTCACTGGGATTAAATTGTTAAATACAAAATGTGTTACTGTTAGCTCTTTAAATGCATCTGGTGATACACCAACTGCTTGCCAAAATTCAGGAGAAGCAAAATTGTTAATAACAATGCCCATTGGGATCATAAACATATTTGCAATGCTATGCTCAAAACCACTGGCGACAAACATGGCGACAGGTAATACCATAATGAGCATTTTATCGAGTAAACTACGTCCAGCATAACTCATCCAAGCAGCCAAACAAACCATTAAATTAGCGAGAAAACCAAGACACACAGCTTCAATAAAGGTATGATGTAATTTATGATCAGCTGTTTGTAGAACATTCAATCCCCACAAACCATTAGCAACCATATACTGACCAGAAAACCAAATAACTGTGACAAACAGTATAGCACCAATAAAGTTACCGATATAGACCAAAATCCAATTACGGATCATTTTCGCCCAACTCACTTTGCGAGTCATTTTAGGTAAAATGGTTAATACGGTTGAAGTAAATAAGTCCGAACCACAACAAACAACCAGCATCAGTCCTAATGAAAAACAGATACCACCGACCAATTTTGCTAAACCAAAAGCAACGGTTGCGGTTCCAGTTGTTACGGTAATATAAAATACGAAAGCAATAGAGATAAAAACCCCTGCAAGAATCGCAGATAACATTGTGCTACATAAGGGTTTATTTACTTTGTAATTACCAATATCTTCGGCAATTTGGGTCATTTGTGCGGGAGAATAGGAATCTACAAGTTTATCGGTACTCAAACTAACATCCTCAAAAAAACTAGGGTTTTATGAGAGGCATAGTATACTCAAAATTTGAAGCAGATCACGTTTTTTTTATTAAAAAATTTTAAAACTAAAAAAATCGCTGTTTATTAAAAGAGTTGCTTATCGTAAAAAATAAGTAAGGCAAGTTTTCTGGAAACCTTATCCACGATGGAAACGTAAGTTGTTTATTTATCGTTGCATTCTAACACTAAATTAATAGTTAGATTAGCTTTTTGGTGCTGTAAAAAATTGAACTGTTTTTCCATAAAAATAGCCAAGTAGAGCATTGATTTAATTTAAATTTTTTGATCAATGATTTTTTAATAAAATCAAGTGTTTATCGTGTGTTTTTGGGAGATTTTGTATTTGAGTAAAGCCTATGTGGATGTGGATATGGTTAAGTTTTAGAGATTTTAACCTTTTAGGATAATAAACAACTTTAGTATCAAAACCCAAAAACTTACCGACCCAAATACCTTTAAGACTGACCCTTTTAATACCAACCATGCCTTTGACATCGGCAGTCAGGGAAGTGCTTTTTTTGATTTTCCGTCATTAAAGCGCAAAACTCGCAGCTCTGCCTTCCCTCCCAAACTGACTCGGGGCTGTTCTTTGATAACTTAGCCAACTACAGTCATATAACTATCACTGCGCCTTAATGATTAAGAACTCAATGCTAAAAGCTAAGGTGCGGTGCAAATAACGCTGAAACTGTCAAAGTCAGAGTCATCGTCGTTGTAGATTACATCGTAGTACTCACCTTCGATAACAACCTTGCCGCCATATTCAGAATCTACACAAAAGACGTTAGTCTGGAAAACTTTATCAGGGTAATAACTTATGTAGCCCCACTCGGGTAAAAAGCCTGCTCCTATTTGACGCTGGAAATAATTACCACTTGATGACGGCGTGGCACCCTCTATGCCTTCTAAGCATGGAAACCACTTATCCTTACCACATTTCGTATTGGTTAAATCTCTGACTCGTGACAAACGATACCCCAAACTACTACACCACGATGCTTGTTCGGAATAGCTCCTCCATTTATGACCTCGATTGATAAACCACTTCTGCAAAACAAAACCATACTTAATCACCACATTACCACTTCTATCCCTACCCTCTAATTCAAAGGTCTGCGGTAAAATAGGTCTACGAAGTGGACTAGGATTATCTAACTGTATTTGCGCATCACTTGCTCTAGGACCATTTAATGTTACCCGCGTTACATACTGAGATTTATCATCAATCCATGCATCGTATTCTATTACTCCCCATGCGCTTGTAAATGAGTCCGAACGTGGCTGTGTCCAACTCACAGTAGCCGTTATTCCACCATGAGTAACAGCCGACCAGGTCAATTGACTTGCATCCACCCCACCTATATCTAAATCAAAATATAATCCATCAGCACCCGTAGTAGGAAAATTTCGGTCGTAGAATGTTGAATTTGTTGACTGAGTTAAAAAACCCTTATCAGAATTCCATATGCTAGCAGGTCCTGCCGCTTCATCTTCACCATAGTAAAGACTCGGCCTTGCGTAACAAACTTTAGGCTGTGAATTTGGATTGATATAATACGTCACCGTACTCCCCTCGAAATTCCTGCTATTCGGTATACCATACTGGGTAGTTAAATTACCATCTGTACTACTTAATGTTACCTTATAAGGTGCACTACATATATCTAATGTATCACTACGACTTACTGTACTGCCATTCTTATCAGTAAAACTCACCGATAAATTCCCCGTTGCAGTCACCCCATTAGTACCCTGACCATCTCCATCATCATCTCCCTAATAGTTATACGGCGCTCGAATAAGTGCATCTAATCCTATTGAGTTGGTTGACGGCGGCACCAACATCCCTATATTACTAAGATTACTTTCATTTATTAGCCTTATTGGATTTGTCGCACTTGATGTATTGGTTGATGGCGTAACCGTTGTACCATCCGGCAAGGTAATAAACAACAACGCATCAGTGGTAGTCACTTTAGTTTGACCTCCATCAAACGTTAAATACGGCGCACTACCTTGAATCACTTGGCTAGTATGCGCTGTTAATGCCTGTGAGCTGAGCGAATACGGCAATAACAACACTGGCGTTAATGCCAACGGGATTTTTGCAAAAAATTCGGTAGATAATTTTGATGATATAAACGAGGAAAGAATAAAAAACTGTCTAATGCGATTATTGGATAAATTTAAGACATCGGTTTGCCATGTCAGTTGTCCATAATTATACTTCATAGCATCCTGTCCGTTAATTAAAATATTTTTTACTTGTCTTTTTTATGTTCGTTAACTTATAAAATAAGATAACTTAATTTTCACCGTTAAAATTATAAGGCTTAAAAAAACTTAGCTAGTTTTTTTGGGGATTTTTTGTAAGGGAATGTAAAGGAAAGAATGGGTTAAGCTTTGGGGAAAGCTTTAAAGGATTGGAAATCTTAGTTTTTGTTAAAAAACAACAAAAAAATATAATAAAATAAATACTCTATCTAACTGTTTTTTATAATTTTCGGGTTTGAATTTCGGACGTGTTGAGCTGTTGGTGAAATAAATAGCAGCAGTGACAACGGTCGAGTTAGGGTATTTCTAAATTTCTTAACGACTCACGCTTTGACTACAGAATATGACCAACTTATATTTAATTGCATCATCCTAATATTCGTCTCTTCGAGGCTATCTTCGTTTTGCTTAGATGCTTTAATTTGTTCCAGACAAATTTGTATTCTCAACTAACATACCCATGCTAAACATCTCTGTTTGGTATGGGTTGGGATTTAGTAGAAAATGATATAAATTAAACTTTATCACCATTGTTGTTTTTTCAGAATTGAATAGCTCCTTATCATTCGTTATAAATAATAAGGAGCAATTATCTATGTTGGTTACCCGCTTATTTATTATCTAAAATCCCACTGACTTTTATTAGATAATTACGTGATTCTTGAGAAGCATGAGAAGTGACGAGTTTTCGATAAACTTGTTGTGGTGTCATCGAATTTATCATGCTGATTGCTTCATTACGATCATTTGAGAATGTACGAAGCACACTACCTGCCCCACCGTTATAAGATGTGATCATGGCATAACGTAATGAAATTGGATTATTAATTCCAGCCAAATATTTTGTTTTTAGCAATGATAAGTAAGCAGTTCCCATATCAACATTATTACGCGGATCGAGCAAAAATTTTCGGCTTGGTTCTCCTGATTTACCCCGTAATTTAAAAATATCACGACCTGCTGTATGTTGTTGCACTTGCATAAGACCAAGGGCATCTGTTCGACTAACAGCATAAGGGTTAAACGCTGATTCCACTTCTATAATAGCTAAAATGAGTCGCTCATCAACAAAATAACGATTTGATGCCTCGGTAACAATTGGTAAGAATTTTCTAGCTCGCTGATTAATATGATTTGGCACAAGTTTGATTTCAACATAAGTAATTTTGTGGGTGCCTGATGTTCGTTGTTTCAAATTATTGGCTAGCACATAATCAGCAAAACTATTTGCTCTACCATGCCAACGAATAGGTTGATGTTCTTGATCCAATACCTGATTATATAAAAATGGTTCGCCGGACAAATCTTGACTGATTTTATCATGGCGAATAATATCCACTGGTTCAGGCATAAGTAAGGTCGAAACTATCGCCTCTTTTAAATTTTCTATTGGTGATTCAGACATGGTTTCAATCGTGATCACACCTGAAACAAAGTTAATATGGACGCGCGTTTGTAAATTATCTTCATATTGAACATAGTCTTTAGGACCAGCTATCAAAATTTCTTTAGGCCCCCAAATTTGTTCAATATTATTAGCATATTGACTAATCAAAATATTAAAGGCATTGGTATCTTTAACATAATAATCATCATTACGATTTTTCGAATTTTTGCTAGGGCAACCCGTTAAAAGGCTCACAGTGATGAGTAATGTGAGAATTTTTTTATTATTTGTCATTTGATATCTCAATTTTGGGGTTTATAACCATCAATAACAATTTCTTCGCCTTCAAATAGAAATTTGATCATTTCCGCTTCAATCTTTTTACGATGCTCAGGATTCATCATATTGAGCTTATTTTCGTTAATTAGCATCGTTTGCTTTTTAAGCCATTCTTGCCATGCTTGTTTTGATATTTCATTAAAAATACGTTTGCCAAGCTCACCAGGGTAAAGTTGCAAATCCAAACCATCAGCATCTTTTTTTAGATAATGACAATAAATAACACGACTCATTTTTATCTCTTTAAAGTACATTTAACGAACTAATGGCTGATTATACCTGAAAATAATGGTAGATAAGAAGAAAATTATTGAATCAGCATTTAAAATAATATCGTTGCAAAATGAATATAAATTTAAAATAAATGAATAATTATTTACTTTACACGGCGGTTAATTCGCTTAAAATAACATAAGCTATTTAGTAAAAATAAATTAAGGATTAAATAATGCAGTCCAAAATTGCACGAGAACTATTTGATCAAGTTATTTTACCTGTTTATGCACCGGCTCAGTTTATTCCTGTTAAAGGCCAAGGTAGCCGAGTTTGGGATCAAGATGGTGAAGAATATATTGATTTTGCTGGTGGCATAGCAGTTAATGCGCTGGGTCATTGTCATCCAAGACTAGTTAAAGCTCTGCATGAGCAAAGTGAAAAGTTATGGCATGTCAGCAATGTTTTTACGAATGAACCGTCACTAAATCTTGCGCAGAAGCTTATTGATAACACTTTTGCTGAGCGTGTGTTTTTTGCCAATTCAGGGGCGGAAGCTAATGAGGCCGCGTTTAAGCTAGCGCGATATTATGCAGCACAAAGATATAGCCCTTATAAGAGCAAAATCATTGCTTTTTATCAATCTTTTCATGGTCGTACGTTTTTTACTGTATCTGTTGGTGGTCAAGCAAAATATTCTGATGGTTTTGGACCAAAACCTGCTGATATCATTCATGTTCCTTTTAATGATCTTAATGCCGTTAAAGCGGTAATGGATGACCATACTTGTGCGGTTGTATTAGAGCCAGTACAAGGCGAAGGCGGATTAACGTCAGCAACACCAGAATTTTTACAAGGTGTGCGTGAGTTATGTGATGAACATAAAGCACTACTTGTATTTGATGAAGTACAATGCGGGATGGGGCGAACAGGCAGTTTATATACTTATCAACAATATAATGTAAAACCCGATATTTTAACCTCCGCTAAGGCATTAGGGGGTGGATTTCCAATTAGTGCTATGTTAACAACCAATGAAATTGCGTCAGTCATGCATCCTGGCGTGCATGGTACCACTTACGGTGGTAATCCTCTTGCTTGTGCAGTGGGCTGTGAAGCTTTTGATATTATTAACTCCCCTGAAGTACTTGATGGCGTACAAAAACGGCATGTGCTGTTCATTGAAAAACTCGAAGAAATTAATAATCAATTTAAACTATTTCGTGAATACCGAGGTAAAGGATTGTTGTTGGGTGCAGAGTTACAACCCAAATTTCACAATAAAGCGCGCGATTTTTTAAACGTTGCCACTGAGTTTAGGGTGATGATCTTAAATGCTGGTCCAAATGTGCTGCGTTTTACACCATCACTCATTATTTCAGATGATGAGATAAAAGAAGGTATGTTGCGATTTGCAAAAGCCGTGGAAAAGGTTGTCAATGCTTAAGTTTTTCTATACAGTAACGGCATTTTAATCAATTAAGTGCCGTTGCATTTAAAGGATACTTATTTATGACCGATTTTCACCCATTAAATTATGCCAAAACTCATTTTATTTTAAGTGCGCCCGATATTTCTCATCTACCTATTGACAGTGGTGTCGAAATTGCTTTTGCGGGTCGCTCTAATGCAGGTAAATCAAGTGCACTAAATACCTTAACCAATCAAAAAGGTCTCGCTAGAACGAGTAAAACCCCAGGGCGAACACAACTGATCAACCTTTTTGAAGTTGAAGAAAATTGCCGTTTAGTTGATTTACCGGGTTATGGTTATGCTCAGGTGCCGGAAGCCATAAAGCGAAAATGGCAAAAATCACTGGGCGAATACCTCCAAAAACGCGAAAGCCTAAAAGGACTAGTTGTATTAATGGATATCAGGCACCCTTTAAAAGATTTAGATCAACAGATGATCGAATGGGCAGTTTCCGTTGATATTCCTGTTATGTTATTACTGACTAAAGCGGATAAACTGGCTTCTGGTGCGCAAAAAAAACAAGTTAACATGGTCAAAGAAGCTATCTTACCTTTTCAGGGGGATATTACTGTTGCGCCTTTTTCATCGCCTAAACGCATTGGACTTGAAGCGCTAAAACAAAAACTGGATGAATGGTTTAGTCAGCAATAAAGGAAATCCTTTAATGGATAGTTCAACATTTTCGTTTCAATCTTTATCGCCAGATCTTATTCTTGATAGCTTATCTTCAATAGGCGTATATGTAGATTCTGGTTTAACCGTATTAAATAGTTATGAAAATCGGGTTTATCAATTTCAAGATGAGGATCGCAAACGTTATGTTGCGAAATTTTATCGACCTCTCCGCTGGAATAAAAATCAAATCTTGGAAGAACATCAATTTACGCAGCAATTAGCTGATGCTGAAATACCCGTTATTGCGCCATTAACATTTAATCATACCACGCTACACGAGTATCAAGGTTATCTGTTTGCCCTGTTCCCAAGTGTGGGGGGGCGACAATACGAAATGGATAATATAGAACAAATGGAATCGGTGGCTATGTTTCTTGCCCGTATTCATCAAATTGGCGCAAAGCAGCCTTTTTTGCATCGCCCAACTATTGGGTTAGAAGAATATCTCTATCATCCTCAAGAAATTTTATTATCTTGCCGCTTTATTCCTAAGAAAGTGCAATCTGATCTTAAAATAACCTTAGCGCAATTAATTAAAACCGTTGAGCAATACTGGCATAACGATTGGCTACCTATTCGCCTACATGCCGATTGTCACGCAGGCAATATTTTATGGCGTGATAATGCAATGTTTGTTGATTTTGATGATGCGCGTAATGGTCCTGCTATTCAAGATCTGTGGATGTTGCTTTCTGGCAATCAGCAAGAGCGACGCATACAGTTAGATATGCTAATTGAAATGTATCAAGAGTTTTATGACTTTGATAACCATCAATTACAACTTATTGAACCTTTAAGAGCAATGAGAATGGTTCACCATTTAGCATGGATTTTAGAACGCTGGCAAGATCCTGCTTTTCCCATCGCCTTTCCATGGATGACTGATGATGATTTTTGGCGTCAACAATTAGTTGAATTTGCACAGCAAATTACCACCATAAAATCGCCACCACCACAATTGATGGCAATGTTACAAAATTAAGAAATCAAGCAACAACTGTTCTAAATTAGGTTGTTGCAAAACCAATCGTTCTTTTTTTTGCTTAGATAGCTGCTTTATTCGATACTCAATTTTAAGCGCAGTTGACCTATCACCCACATTAACTTGATAAACAATACTGAGATCTTTATGACCTTTTAAATGTTTAGCACCTTTACCATTTTTATGTTGATGCAAACGCCTAGTAACATCGGTGGTGATACCTGTGTACAATGATTGCTTTGCTGTTCTAATAATATATAAAAACCATACTGATACGTTGTTTTTCATAAATAATCAAGAATAACCAATTTATCTATTTGTTAATAATAGTATTTTCATCTTATTATCAGTATAACACCGATTTTAGTCACTTTTGTGTAAAGTGGATCGAGTAATGCAAAAGTTATAGCTTCGTTTACTTTAATGGGGATAATGTTTAAGATAGGCATAATTTTTTATGTATTTTAAGGCAATAAATTTGAATAACTTTGCAAAAATTATTGAAATCCAACGTGGCGATATGAAATTCGCTTATGTACAAAATGATGAAATCAATTACCTAGACCTTTTTGATCAATTTTTGGCGGAAGAAGGGCATCATGAATTACTCGATCCTAGCGATAAATTAGAGCGATATACTTATTTAATCAATCATAATAAAAGCCAATTTATTTTTAAAATTGATGGTGGCGTTGAACACCGTTTAGAGCGTCGCTTAATCGCCAAAATTACAGGTGATTTTTATTTCAATTTAATTCGTAAACTCGCCAAAATATCGCTTGATAAATGTGATATTGCTTATGAACTTTATTTGGTTGCTTTCGACCAAAAAACAAAGCGTCATTATATGATTTTCAATTTTATTGAAGGACGATCTTTAAAATGGGAAGAAATGAAAGAGTATGGCGAGCAAATAAAAAACTGCATAGAAAAACTGCACAGCTATAATCTAGTCTCTAATGATGTCCATGGCGGCAATTTTATCCTAACACCTGATGGAAAAATCAAAGCTATTGATTTAACTAACTCAGGTTTTATTTGGTTAACTAAAGCCAATGACGCAATTGAATTAAAAGAACGTTTTAATATCAAAATTAAGGTTCCTTTTTTTGCCATGGCAATTAAAAAATTTACTCATGGATTTAAACGGTTATCTCGTAAAATCCGCGGTAAAGAAGATTAATCATCTATAATCATTGTGAGGAATTGGTTACTCACAATGATAATTAATGCGGATATCAAACGTTAGCTATTAATACATAACCTTTCGATTAATCTATAGGATTCATTGTAGGAAAACGCCCAATTATTATACTTCATGACTCCAATAATCCGCTAAAAACGTATAAAGCATTTTTAACCGCAATCGCTTTATGCGATTTAACTGTAAAAGTAAATAAATCATTTTCTATCTTTTGAATCGCTAACTATTTGTTGGTGGGTAGATTTTATGGATTTTTGATTGATAAGATGGTTATCAAATGTTTTAATCAATAGATATTACCAATTCTCAAATAACCACGAAACGGTATAGAATCCTGAATATTTTTTACAAAAATATAATCTAAAAAAGAAATATCACATCTTCATTAAAGTGCCTATCGTTTTCGACTTTCTCATTCCTTTGTTGTTGGGTAGTTTTTGTGAATTTTTGATTGGCACGATAGTTATCACATGTTTTAACCAATAGATACTGCAAATTCTCAAATAACCACGAAACGGTATAGAATCCTGAATATTTTTTACAAAAATATAACCCAAAACGTGAACATCTAGCTTGCTATCTTCATTTATCTTCAATGGATTTTTCAACTTCAGACGGTTAATTCCATCACTTATGGTTTTATAACGTTAAATAATCGAACAGCTGACCATAAAACGTTTAGCCAAATCAGTAACGGTTATTTTATCTTTATGATATGCACCTATTTCTTATCTGGAATAAAGCGTTAGTTTTGTTTTATGTTTATTCATTGCTGTAGTTTTTAAAATTACTGTAGACAAGGCAAATAGTGTCTGCATATTAATTAAATTTGTATTCACTATTTTCCAACACTAGCAAATCGATCAATAAACAGCTAGAATTAATTAGCTTATTCTAAAAGGATGGGGTATGAAAAAGTTAATTGGTTATGTTGCCGTTTTAGCTATGCTAACTAGTTGCGCATCTCAAAAAATGATGTCCATTTATCAGACTAATGGCGTTAAAATAGCTCAAAATTCGTCAGGTGTGGATATTTTAAATAAATATAACACGTCACGACCTATTACAGTCTTTCACTCATCATTATCATTATGCATCGCTCAAGAACTGGATAACAGCCCCGTTGTATTAACCAGTGAAAATTATTTTGGTTCGCCTTGGTGGTCTTATTATAATATACCTAATCAACAATCAATCACGGTTAGTGGTGGCGACACAATCAAGTTAGTTGAAGGTAATCATGTTGTCGCCGAAGCTGTAACTGACTATCTACATCGCACTAAATATTTTGTCAGCTATACCTTAACAACTACTCGCAATCAAAATAACATCCATTATCTGTTCAGCAACATTAAGCAAGCGCAACAATATACCGGTTCAGTAGTAAATGATGGATTTGAGAATGTTAAAACGCTTGAAAGCGCTCATCCTAACCTCGTGATTGAAGCGCTCAATAAAGAAGTTGATAAAATTCAAGAATGCTTATTACGTCAATAACGAGTTGATTTAAATATATTTTTTAATTCTATTATTTATTTTGATATGGAACAACTACTCGTGTTGTTTCACAATAATTTTAGAAACTACTGTAATTGTAATTGCCGCCTTAATTTACTTTTATTATGTCATTCAATATTTTCATTGTTCAATAAGGTATATTTGTTTCATTAATTGGAACAAAATCACTTAATCCTATTTTCCATCGTTGTTCAACATATTCTAATAACTCATCGAAATTAGAAAAAACATATTGTTCAAATGAAGTTATTGATTGATTGAATGCACTATCATTATCAGTTAATGTAGGGTCTGCATAATATGTACGGAGCTCGTATAAAAAAAATACGTCTTCTTCATCTATTATTGGTCTTATAAGTTGATCTATATAAAGTGAATACAAGGAAAATTCCCATTCTTCATCTTCTTCCTCAGGTTTCTTATATTCAATAGAATAAATCTCAATAAAACGAGTTTTATTTTCTTCGAATCTTTCAAAGAATTGCCCTCTCATTTCGTAGGGAAATGGATGGTAAGGATTATTGTATTTGCTCTTATTCATAATTAATAAAAGTTTTCCTGTCTAAATATTGTCCCTGATATCTGAAGTTTTACTCTATTGATTCGTGTTCAATTTCCTAAATACGCTTACTTCAAACCTGATAGTTTCATTCCCAGAGTATTTCGCCGTTTGCATTAGTAAGCTCTCCCGAATAGCCGTTCAAGTCGGTACGGTAGTAGCAATGTGAATGGCAAAATTAAGAGGTAACTCGATAATATTTCATTTTTTATTTTATAACTTTTCAACTAATAATTGTATTCTTGGTTTCCAGCCATTAATCCATTTACTTTCAATTTCAAAGGAATAATTTTTTATAGTGTAATAATCATCTTTATCATGATGAGAAATAAAACATTGATCGACACATTGACAAATCCAAATTAAAAGTTTTTTTATATCAATATCATTTTTAACTAGAGATAGATATTCTTCTACATTTTTTATTATAATCTCAATTAGATTGGCATGAAAAAAACCTTCTTCAAATAATGAATAGCAAAAAGTATCTTTTATTAAATCATCGCTATTTTGCAAAATTTTATTTTTTAAGTCATTTTTTATGTGTAAGTTCATTTCAATAACCCAGTCTCTCTTTTTGTTAACACAGATTTCTTTTCATTAAATGTACCATCTGAATTAATACGCCTTTAGATTTATTTCAAGATGAAAATGTCTTATAACGATCTTTGTGAAGATTGTGTAGATATAAATGTAAATACCCCAAACCTAGTACACAACTCACGTAGAAAATCATGCTGCTTGTTTTAGTGTTTTATACTCAATCGGTGTCATGTTATTTAACGCCTCATGCGGTCTTTCGGTATTATAAATCGTTAA